>NZ_JAMXSM010000002.1:0-189106 GCF_026131665.1 Anaerococcus sp. NML200574
TCATCTTGCTTGTACCACCAGTAACATCACCATCTACTTTTTCTTCTTTGATAACTTTACCGTCTTTATCTAAAGTTCTGTAAACGTGGTGTTCTTGGAACTTACCAGTTTCTTCAATTGGTGTCCATTCTGTTTGAGTTTTTTCGTAAACGTAGGTGATTTCTTGAGTTACACCTGGTTTGTAGTTACCTGTAGCTTTAGAACCATCCTCATTAAATGTTGGACCTTCTACTGGTGTTTCTGTTCTCTTGTATTCAAAACCTTCTTTATCGATTTTACCAGTTGTATAAGTCATCTTGCTTGTACCACCAGTAACATCACCATCTACTTTTTCTTCTTTGATAACTTTACCGTCTTTATCTAAAGTTCTGTAAACGTGGTGCTCTTGGAACTTACCAGTTTCTTCTAGTGGTGTTTGACCTATTTCTTCTTTTTGATAGATATATGTTACTTCTTGTTTTTGATCAGCAATGTAAGCAGCTTCTTTTTCAGAACCGTCTTTATTAAATTGACCACCATTTGTAGATTTAACTTCAATTAGTTTATATCCTTTTCTATCAATTTTAGAAGTCTTGTAGTTTTCTTTTTCAGTTCCTGAAGTTTCATCTTTATTAACTTCATCATCTTTAACAATAGTACCGTCAAGTTTCTTTGTTTGATAGATGTGGTGTTCTTGGAATGAACCTTTTTTAGCTACTACAATATCTCTTTCGTAAATATAAGTTACTTCTTTTGTTTTACCTACTTCAAAGTTACCTTTTGTTATTTTTCCTTGAGCATCATAATCTGGATCATTTTTTGGTGCATTATTTCCTTCACCAATTTTTACAAAGTGATATCCTGGTATGTCATTTTTGTCTGTGTAATAGTATTCGTCAGCTGTACCTGATACAGTTGCTCCTGGAATTTCAAATCTGCTTGTTTCTTTTCCATTTTCTTTAGTTATATAAATATGATGTTCTTTAAAGTATCCTAAAGTTTCTTTTACACCTTCAGCATCTGTATTATTTTCTTGAACAGTATATGAGTTATCTAAGAATAAACTTGCATCCCTATCACCATATAAAGTTCCAATAGAGTATAGATTAGTATATTTGCCATCAATTTTATTGGCATGACCTTTAACTACAACTACATAAGGGCTATCAATTTTATTTCCACCTCCAAAGTCCATAGTAAACATAGGTTCACCTTTGAAGTCTCGGAATCCACCATGAGCATTTGTTGCTAGTTGAGCTCCTTTGGGATTTTCAATTACAGCATCTGGTAATTTTGCACCCTTAGGAAGTTTTTTAACTTCTATTTTTGTATTATTTTCTAAATAATCAATGCTTCTTGGCTTATCTGCATCATGAGGACTTGCAAGTATAAAGCCTACTTTACCAAATTCTCTACCATTTTGATCATTAGTAGAGGATGTATTAATTACTTTTGATTCTGGATTTAAATAAAATACTTGAGTAAACTCTCCAGTCTCAGGGTTAAATTCTGTAAACTGACTCTTACCATTAACATTTTCACTAGTTTCAGCATGGTATAATTTACCAAAATCAACATCAATATCTTTCTCAGCTTTTGCTTTCTCGCCAACGTTAATTTTGAAAGTTTGATTTCCAGAATTTTGTACAACATCTTTGTTTTCTTGAGCTGAGTTTATAATGTAAACTCTGGCATATTTCAAATCTTCTATATCTTTTGTAAAAGTATATTGGATAGTTTGTCTGTCTATTCTTTTAGCAGTTGCAATTATTTTATCACCAAATTTAACTGGTAGGGCATAATCTGTATCTGGTTCAAGACCTTTTAAACTCATGTTATCAGACAATTTTACTGAAAATGTGTCTCCTGCTTTAGTTCCTTCTGGTGTTGTAAAAGATACACCCCAAGTTAATTGCTCTCCGTTTCCTGCATTTAAAGTACCTGGGGTAGCTGTATTCTCAGTACGAATACTAACTCTAGGGTTTATAATATCATTACTAATATCTTTATGCTCTTCAGCTGAAACCCTATCATTTTCTTTATTGTCTTCTGGACTAATTTCAATACTATCTTTATTTTCTAAAGATTCTTTCTTATCTTCTTCTGCTGTTTTATCAGTATCTTCTTTATCTTCTACTAATTTATCATCAGATTCTTTTTCAATATCAGCTGTTTGAGCTTCTTTTTCTTCTTCAATTACTGGTGCTTCAGTTTCTGTAACTTCTTCTACTGGTGTTGCTTCTTTTTCATCTACTGCAAGATCTTCTTCTTTTACTTCTGTAGGTACTTCTTTTTTCTCTGCTTTGGCAGCATCTTCTTTTACTACAGGAGCTTCTTCAGTTTCTTGTTCTTGGTTTGTTTCTTCTGTTACTACTGCTGGTTCGTCAATAGCTTCATCAGCTAGAGCTACGCTAGGGGATACTAGCATTGCGTATCCTAGTACGCATGATACAAGACCTATAGATAGTTTTCTTGTGCCATACCTTGGTTTCCTACTGGCTGATTTTTGTTTTTTCTTTTGTATAATTTCTTCAAATTTACTCAAATCATTTCCTCCGTTTATTGTTACTCATGGAAAGTATTTAAACTTCCATTTATATACTGATATCTTACTTGCTTAAGCCTATATTTCAATTTTTTTATAGCAATAAATATCTTTAAAATATTAATTATTCCTGCTAAGCTCGCATTATCATGTTTTGAAAGACTTTGTTGACTTATTAACCGATAAATATTTTTTATCATTTTTATGAGGATTGTTATGCTAATTAAGTCAGACATAGTTTGAAATAATTAGATGAAAAACTAGTATAATTAATTTATAATAATTAACTTAAGGAGGGGTTGATGATTTTATATTTTTCAGGCACTGGCAATAGTGAGTATCTAGCTAGGAACATGGCTTCTTGTCTTGATGATCAGCTTATAGATTTATTTACATATATTAAAGAAGGAAAGAGTGGGATATTTGACAGTGATGAACCTTTTGTATTAGTGTCTCCTACATATTCTTGGAGGCTACCTAGGTTTTTATCAGAATTTTTGACTACTTGCACCTTTAAGGGGTCTAAGGATTTTTATGTGCTTATGACCTATGGTGATTCTTGTGGCAATGCCTATAAGTATATAGAAAAAGATATGGATAAGCTAGGCCTAAACTTTATGGGCCTTTATGGGATTAAGATGCCAGAAAATTATATCTTGCTATTTGACCTAGATTCTGATGACCTTAATAAAAAAATAATTGCTGATGGCATTAGAGAAGTAGGGAAAATAGCCACTTATATAAAAAACAAGCAAGCCTTCCCTAAGAAGGGAGTTGGCCTTGTTGGTAAATTTCAGTCAAGTATCATAAATCCTATTTTTTTCAAGTTTATAGTTAAGGATAAGAAATTTTATGCGACTGACAAGTGCATATCTTGCGGGCTTTGTTCTAAGGCCTGTGTTTTAAATAATATAAGTTATAAGGATGGCAGACCGGTTTGGAATGGTAGATGCACTCATTGCTCTGCCTGTATTTCGAAATGCCCTAAGGATGCTATTGAATATGGCAAGAAAACTAAGGGGAAGAAGAGGTATTTAGTAAGTAAATTACTAGATAATAAGAATCAACATAACGATAAAAAATGTAATTAGTTATATGTTTATTGTTAACTTATATAAAACAATGTTTAGATATGGTAGAGTTTTGTAGACTAGAATTTTTTAGATGGCCATTTGTCAAAAAAATGCCAAATTTTATCAAATCATGATTAATTTATTTGCCACTGGGTATATATAAAATAGCTAGCATAGAGCCTAGCTTATAACAACTTATGTCTTATGACAGACTTAGATAATAAATTTTAATCTAATCTAAGGAGGATATATGAAACTATTTGATTTTACAGATAAAGAACAAGATGAAATAAAAAAAGGACTTGCGACAGCAGAAATAAGTGAGGAAGAAGCAGGTCAAAAAATATTGGACTTAGTTCCAGAGGAATGGATTAAGAAAATTCCATTTTTTGTTAGAAACCATTCTACAAGTAAGACTATAGAAAGGATCGCAAATGAGTTCCCTGACCTATATGAAGTTGCTAAAAGGCCTGGTGACCTTCCAGAAAAGGAGAGGGAAGAACTAAGGAAGATTATTACAGATATATTTAAGGAAAAGATGGCAAAACATAACATTAAATAGATTTACTTTTTAAATTTATAAGATAATAGTCGAATATTAAGTCAATAATTATGGCAAAAAAATAGCATCTAGCTTTACTGGATGCTTTTTAAATTCTTATTTTCTACGACTGTTAAGACTAGTAGCCTAGAGTTTTCCCTTTCGTAGGTACATGTTATAAGGCTAATTAGCTTATCTTCATTTTTTAATTCATAAGATATATCATAAACTGCTTTATCTTTCAAAAAGTTATAGAGTTCTTTTCTTTTTTCAAAATCATCAAAGATTCTTGGGTCGATTTCTGTATCGCCTGATATGATTGCTGCAATAACTGCCTTTGTTTTAAACTCGTTTGTTACAGTAAAGAAGCTAAAGCCAGTATCTTTTGGGTTTTCTTTAAAGGTATTTAGGCTTCCGAACATGGTCCCGTTATTTGTTGTGTGGCCATAAATTAAGATGAAATCATCATCTAAGCTCTTATTTCGAAAGTCCATAAATACAGCACCCATTGGGTTTATTTGGCCATCAGCTGAAGTGTGGAGGTATTTTTCGTTATCTCCACACCTTACCAATGGATAATCAATCCTGCCCTCATCTGACCTTATCCATGCAAGGATTTCTGGGTTGATTGCCTTAAGCTTATCAAAGTCAATCTGGCTTTGATAGGTATTATTTTTACTTGGTCTAGGTATAGATGAGGTTTTTATTTCCTTATAGATTTGGATTGATTCTTTTTCCTTATGACAAGTTTTGATATATGAAAAAACTTGGTAGGCGAAAAATATCGCCAAGCTTATTATTATAATGTTTAATAAGTTTTTAAGTTTTTTCATATATTCCTTCTTTACTTATCTTCTAGTTTCTTTCTGATACATCCTGCAAAAGCTAAGAGTAATCCACTTATATACATCATTGATAAATCACTTACAGATCCAGTTTTTGGAATCTTGTAAGTTTTATGTGTACCTCTATGAGTCTTATGAGTTGGATCATTCTTTTTATTTGTAATCTTTGGCTCTTCAGGAGGTAATACCAGCACAGGCGGGAGTGATCCCAGTTTTGACATAGGTGCTTATTAACAACTAGCTATTTCTAGTGCAATCGAGTCTTAGCTAGTTAATTATTTTTAAATTTATTAAGCTTTGAATTTTCGAAAGTTATTTAAGTTAAAAATACATCTTTTTATATTTATCGCTTAAAAAATATGATATAATAAATCAGATGGTAGTCTATTTTTTGATTTTAGGGAGGGATTATGAAAAGATATATCAGAATTGTAGCTATGTCTTTACTTTACGGCCTTGTTTTTGTGGGCTGTGGGGCTAAGGGTAATGATGCTAAGGATGTTAAAGTGGATGCGAAAACTGAGTTGGACCAAGTGAATAAGGAAGATAAGAAGAGTTTGACTGTTTTTGCGGCAGCTTCTATGACTGAGTCTTTGACCGAGATTAAGGATGAGTTTGAAAAGGAAAACCCTGGTGTTAACCTTGTTTTTAACTTTGATTCTTCAGGTACTCTTAAAAGCCAAATTGCTGAGGGAGCAGCCTGCGATGTCTTTATTTCTGCAGCTAGCAAGCAAATGGATGAATTAGATCCTACTAGTGGTAAGAAGGATTCTGACCTTGAGATTGATCCTGATTCACGTTTTAACCTTCTTGAAAATGAAGTGACTCTTGCAGTAAAGGAAGATTCTAGTAAAGATATCAAGTCTTTTGAGGATTTAAATACTAATCTTGTTGAAACTATTGCCCTAGGTAATGCTGATGTTCCTGTTGGACAATATTCTGAATCTCTTCTTAAGAATATGGGCATTTGGGATGCCATCAAAGGCAAAATTACTTTTGGGTCAAATGTTAAGGAAGTTACATCTTGGATTAGCGAAGGTGCTGTTGATTGTGGAATTATCTACTCTACAGACGCAAAGGCTGCTGGTCTTAAGATTGTAGCTAAGGCTGATCCAACCTTACTTGATAAGAAAGTAATATACCCTGCGGCTGTTCTTAAAGATAGCAAAAATAGGGAAGATGCTGATAAGTTTATATCTTTTCTTAATAGCGATAAGGCTAGGGAAATCTTTGAAAAATATGGATTTAAACAGGCTGAATAATGGATTTATTTCCTTTATATAATTCTATAAGAATTGCCACAATTTCAACAGTTTTTATATTTTTCCTTGGAATATTTTTAGCTTATAAGATCAAAGAGCTACCACGAACGCTTAAGGGCATACTCGATGTGATTTTGACTATGCCTTTAGTCCTTCCGCCTACAGTTCTTGGTTTTTTTCTTTTAAAAATATTGGGACCAAATAATTTTTTTGGTAAATTTTTAGGAAATTTTGATATCAAACTGATTATGAATTGGCAGGCTGCAGTTGTAGCTGGAATCCTTGTCGGATTTCCTCTTATGTATAGGACAAGCAGGGGGGCTTTTGAGGCCTTTGATGAAAACTTAAGCTTTGCCGCCCAAACCCTTGGCAAATCTAATACCTGGATATTTTGGAGAATAATACTTCCTAATTGCAAGGAGGAGATTATTGCTGGAATAATTTTATCTTTTGCAAGAGCCCTTGGTGAATATGGAGCTACTAGCATGGTTTCTGGTTTCATTCCAAATAAGACTGCTACCATTTCTACTACAGTTTACCAGTTGTGGAGGATTGGCCAAGACCAAATGGCCTATAGGTGGGTTATGATTAATGTTTTAATATCCTTTGTTGTTTTGATTTCTATAAATTTATTTGAGAAAAGGAAGTCTTCTTGATGTTAGAGTGTAAGATTAAAAAAACTTTTAAAAATTTTTATCTGGATACAGATTTTGTTATGGAAGATTCAAGGCTTGGACTTTTAGGTCCTTCAGGTTCTGGGAAAAGCTTGACTTTAAAGGCGATAGCAGGTCTTATTAAGCCTGATTCAGGAAAGATTATCCTTAATTGCAGGACTCTTTTTGATTCCGAAAAGAAAATTAATCTAAAGCCTCAAGAAAGACGTGTTGGTTTTCTTTTTCAAGACTATGCTCTATTTCCTAATTTTACAGTCAAGGAGAATGTTATAGCCGGTTTCAGGGATCAAAATACAGTTGACATCGAAGAAAAATTAAATGAAATGAGAATCTTCCATATTAAGGATAAGTATCCGGACCAAATTTCTGGTGGAGAAAGGCAGAGGACAGCTCTTTGTAGGATTCTAGTTAATAACCCTGAAATCCTTCTCCTTGATGAACCATTTTCTGCCTTGGATGAATATTTGAGGTCAGAAATTGAAGAAGAAGTTATTAAATTTATTGATACTTACAAGCTTAAAACTATTCTAGTTAGCCATAACAAGGAAGAGGTCTACAGGATATGTGAAAGTATCGTAAGTATTAGCTCTGGCAAGACTAATTCTGTTAAGGATAAATCTGAGTTTTTTGAAAATCCTAGCAATATTGTTGAGGCTAAGCTTATTGGAATTAAGAACTTTTCGACTTTTGTTACTAAAGATAATGAGATTTTCCTTAAAGCTTGGGGTATATCTATAAGGACGAGTCGTAAATTTAATGGAAATATAATCGCTATTACGGATAAGGCCATGGACCTAAGCAATCAACCTATTAGTGAAGAATCTATTAGGATTGAATCTTATCGCCTAATTGAAAATATAAATTCTTGCCTTATTATTTATAATAAAGATGTTCAAATTTATGACAATCTAAAGATTGAAATTAGCAAAGAAGACTATAATAAACTTAAAGACGGACCGATTTTTTTAACAATAAGTGAGGAAGCTCTTATTTGCTTGAAAGAGGGACAAAATGAAAGATAAATTTGGAAGGGAAATTTCATACTTAAGAATATCTGTCACTGACAGGTGTAATTTTAGGTGCAAATATTGCATGGGTGATAGAGGAATAGACCTTCTAAAGCATGAAGATATCCTATCTTTTGAGGAAATTTGCCAGACTGTTGAGATAATGGTAGGCCTTGGCATAAAGAAAATCAGGCTAACTGGCGGTGAGCCCTTTGCAAGACGTGGTCTAATGGACCTTGTAGAAATGCTAGCTAAAATTGATGGTATTGAAGATTTGGCCATAACCACAAACGGATCAATGGTCTATGACAAGCTTGAGAGGCTTAAAGAATTAGGGATTTCAAGGCTTAACTTTAGTCTGGATACCTTAGATAGGGAAAAATTTAAGCAAATTACTAAATCTGATGGATTTGACGAGTTAATTAGATCGATTAATAAGGCAATAGATTTAGGTTTTAAGGTTAAGATAAATGTTGTTCTTATAAAAGGATTTAATGATAATGAGATTTCAGATTTTGTAGCTCTAACTAAAGATAAGCCAATCGAAGTAAGGTTTATTGAACTGATGCCAATTGGTGCTGATCTTGCTTTTGATAAAAATAATTACAAGGAAAATTCAACTTTACTTAAAGATTATGAAAAGAAAGACCTTGGCTTTGATGGGGTTTCAAGGACTTATAAAATTAATGGCCATATGGGAAAAGTTGGCCTAATTTCACCCCTTAGCCATAAATTTTGTGGTGATTGCAACAGGATTAGGCTTACATCAGATGGTAAACTTAAGGCCTGCCTGCATTCAAAGGATGAAATTTCTATAAAGGGCTTGTCTAGGCCTGATAAGGAAAGGCTAATCAAAGCTACAATTTATAATAAACCCCAAAGTCATAAGCTAGATGAGAGTGGTTCAGAAAGTGCTCGAACAATGAGCTCGATTGGAGGATAGATGGATAAATTTACGCACTTAGATGAAAATGGTAGAGCAAGGATGGTCGATGTTTCTAATAAGAAATCCACCGATAGACTTGCCCTTGCTACAGGCAAGGTTTTTTTAAATGACAAAACCTATACCATGGTCAAAAATCAAGAAATTCAAAAGGGAGATGTTCTAACAGTTGCTAAGGTTGCTGGAATTATGGCGGCTAAGAATACTTCAAATTTAATTCCCATGTGTCATCCTATCAATCTTACATCAGTCGATATTGAATTTAAGATGGATGATGAGAGAAAAGTCATAGAAATATTTGCAAGGGCAATGTTAAATGCAAAGACTGGGGTAGAGATGGAAGCTCTCACAGCAGTAAGCGTGACTGCTCTAACAATTTATGATATGTGCAAGGCCGTACAAAAAGATATAGAAATTGGTGAAATCAAGCTTCTTAGAAAAACAGGTGGCAAGAGTGGAGACTACAAAAATGAAAGTTATATCGGTTAATATCAGCGAAAAAAAGGGGACGATTAAGACTCCAGTTCCAAGTATTACCCTTAAGAAAAACCACGGAATTATCGGTGATGCCCACGCTGGAAATTGGCATAGGCAGGTATCGCTCTTAGCAATTGAGTCTTTAAATAAAATGAAAGAGAAAATTCCTAGTTTAAAACCTGGAGATTTTGCTGAAAATATAATGACAGAGGGAATTACCATCCATACCTTGTCTATTGGGACAATTCTTGAGATAGGTGAATGTGAGCTTGAAGTTACTCAAATTGGCAAAGAATGCCATAAGGGTTGTGAGATTAGAAATCTTACAGGCGAGTGCATTATGCCAACTGAGGGGATTTTTGCTATAGTCAAAAAAGAAGGAGTAATTTTTCCAGAAGATAAAATAAGGATAAAAAATGATTAAGAAGATAAGAGTTGAAGATGCTATTGGCTTGCCTCTTCTTCATGACCTTACAGCAATCATGGAAGATGGTTTTAAGGGTGTGAAATTTAAGAGGGGTCATATCGTAAAAGAGGCTGACATAGAAGAACTTAAAAATATTGGCAAAGATCACATATATGTAGGAGAATTAGAAGAAAATCAAGTCCACGAAGAAGATGCAATTAGTGCGATTGGCCCACTTCTTGCTGGCTCTAATATTGAAATATCAGAAGTTAGCGAGGGTAAAATCAACCTTTCAAGCAAGGAGGAAGGACTTTTTATAATCGACAGGAAGCTTTTAAGAGCTATAAATGAAATTGGAGATTATACAATTACCTGCAAAAAATCCTATATAAGGGTAGAGCCTCACGATAAGCTTGTAGGGGCAAGGATTGTCCCACTTTGGACAGATAAATGGCAAGTAGAGAAGGCTAAGGAAATCTTAAATGCTGGTCCAGTTTTCGAAGTAAAAGAATTTAAAAAACTAAAAGTAGGATGCATCATAACAGGTGATGAAGTTTATTATGGTAGGATAAAAGATGCCTTTAGGCCTGTTTTGGAAGAAAAACTAAGTCACTTTGATACCCAAATCTTGGGCTTTGAATTTTTACCTGACGATGAAGAGAGACTTGTTGAAACTTATAAGAAATTTAAAGATGCTGGTGCAGATCTTGTAATATTTACAGGTGGAATGAGCGTAGATCCTGATGATATAACACCTAGAGCAATAAGAAAAACAGGAGCAGAGGTCATTGTTCAAGGAATCCCTATGCAACCAGGCAATATGCTGATGGTTGCAAAGGATGATAAAACTTATCTAATGGGAGTACCAGGAGCAAGTATCCATTCAAAGATAACAAGCTTTGACTTCTTCCTTCCTAGGATATTTGCAGGACTTGACCTTAAAAAAGAAGATTTCCTGGAAATGGCTGAGGGAGGACTCTTGTGATTTTTACAGCAGGAGTAATCACTATTTCTGACAGGGCATCAGCTGGAATCTACGAAGATAAGAGCGGGAAAGTCTTAGTTGATTTATTAAAAGATTTTGACTTTGAAGTAAAAAAATACGAGATAATATCAGATGACTTTGATAAGATTAAGGAAAAACTTATCAAATATTCAGATGAAGAAATTTCTTTGATTTTAACAAGCGGGGGAACTGGTTTTGCCCAAAGGGATATAACACCAGAAGCAAGCCTAGACGTCTTTGATAAGAGATGCCCAGGTATAAGCGAAGCAATAAGGAATCAATCAGCAAAAATAACACCTATGGCCTATCTTTCTAGGGCTGAGGCGGGTATAAGAAATAAAAGTCTGATAATAAATTTCCCAGGAAGTCCTAAGGCTTGTAGGGAAAATTTTGAAATAATAAAAAGCTTTTTAATTCATGGGCTTGAGACTATAGCTGGAATAGATAGGCATTAAAAGAGAACCTCTCATCATCACAAATTTGGTGAGAGGTTTTTTTATATGTTGTTAATTCTCGACATTTAACAACTTACTAATTTTTTCTATAGACTTATCAGAAATGGTTGTAGTCCAATTTTCCTTAAGGGCTGCTAGTGATTTTTCTAAATTTCTTTGTCTTAGGCAATCAATTAATATAGCGTGTTCATCGTAGGTTGATGGTGGGATTTTAGAGTCCTTTACCCTATAAAAAGCAATTTCAAATCTTTTTATTCTTTTTTTAAGTCTATCTAGAATTGGTTTTATTTCTTTATTTTTAGATACAGAAATAAGATGGTCGTGAAAATCATAATCTAGTTCAATTACTGCCATAATATTTTCTTTTAGGTGCTGAATCTTAATCTGTTCATTAATAGCTTCTAGGGTATCTACAAATTGATCATCTATTTTAGAAAAATTTTCCCTAAGGGCAAAGCTTTCCAATTCATAGACTAGGTGGTAGATATCCTTAAGTCTTTCTACCTTGATAGGGGCAACCATGGTCCATTGGTTGGCCTTGCTTATAACTAGGTCCTCGTTTTCTAGTTTTAGGATTGCTTCCCTAATTGGAGTCCTAGAAATACCTAATTCTTCAGATAAATCTGCTATTTTAAGCTGGGTATATGGCTTGAGATTTCCATTAATTATCTGATCGTGAAGTATATTATAGGCTTGGTCTTTTACGAAAGTTCTTTTGATTTTACTGGTTTTATTATTAGTCATTTTAATTCCTTTCCTAATTAATTTTACCATAAATATGAAAACGTTGATAAATTATTTGACAATATGTAAATTAGGTTTTATAATATAAGTGATATATCACATACCACTTATATTTATTATGGCTTAAGATATGGAATTTGCAAATCCCGACTTAAGGGCTAAGTGAAGGATGTATCGATAAATAATCGAAAGGATGTAATTTTGGAAGAGAGATATAACATAGTACTAAACGATATTAGTAATAGAGAAAAGGCTTCCCTAGATTTTATAAATGAGGAAGTTGTAAACACAGCGCAAAAATTTCATGAGAGTTTCCCTGATTATGAGCCAACTCCACTTGTAAGACTAAAAAACTTAGCTAAGCAATTTGGCGTAAAAGACATATTTGTAAAGGATGAATCTTATAGGTTTGGCCTTAATGCTTTCAAAGTTTTGGGTGGATCATTTGCTATAGGCAAGTACATAGCTGATAAGTTGGGAGTAGATATCGAAGACCTATCATTTGAGAAAATGATTTCAGATGAGGTGAGGGAAAAACTTGGAGAGATAACCTTTGTAACAGCTACAGATGGTAACCACGGAAGAGGAGTAGCATGGACTGCTCACCAATTAAAACAAAAATGCGTTGTACTCATGCCAGATGGATCAGCACTTGAAAGACGTGATAACATAAGAGCCCTTGGCGCTGAATGTGAGATAATGGAAGGCCTAAACTACGATGCCTGCGTACGTCTTGCAAGCAAAAATGCTGATGAAAAAGGCTGGGTCATGGTTCAAGATACAGCTTGGGAAGGTTATGAGAAAATCCCTACATGGATAATACAAGGTTATGCAACCTTAGCAAAAGAAGCTAACGATCAATTAAAAGAACTTGGACTTAAACCAAGTCACGTATTTGCTCAAGCAGGTGTAGGTTCATTTGCAACTGGGGTAACCGGTTACTTCTCATCAGTTTATAAGGGAGAAGAAAAACCATTTATAAGTGTAGTAGAACCAGAAAAAGCAAACTGTAACTTTATCACAGCTAAGGCAGATGATGGCAAGATTCACAATGTAACTGGCAAGATGGATACAATAATGGCAGGTCTTGCTTGTGGTGAACCAGTAACAGTTGGCTGGCCAGTTCTACATTCTTATGCAGACGCGTTTTTGTCAGTACCTGATAATTCAGCAGCAAGAGGAATGAGAATTCTAGGCAATCCTCTAAAAGATGATAAGAAAATAATCTCTGGTGAAAGTGGAGCAGCAACAATGGGTCCTCTTTCAGAAATCCTACAAAGAAAAGACTTAGAAGAAATCAAAAAAGATTTAAAACTAGACGAAAATTCAGTAATTCTTTTAATCTCTACTGAAGGAGATACAGATTACGAACACTATCTAAGAGTAGTTTGGGATGGAATATATCCAAACGAAGCAGAATACAAATACACAATTCAAAGATAATAAAAATAATAAATATAAGGAGAGAAAAATGACACAAGAAATCAAAAAATTAATTGACGAACTACAAGAACTAGACCACAAGAACCTATTTGGTGATGACTTCTTTCATACATGGGATAAATCACAAGACGAACTAAAAGCTATCTGGAAAACAGCTGACATCCTAAGAGCAATGAGAGAAGAAAACATCTCTCCAAAAATATTTGATTCTGGACTTGGAATCTCATTGTTTAGAGATAACTCAACAAGAACAAGATTCTCATTTGCTTCAGCTTGTAACCTACTTGGTCTAGAAGTACAAGACCTAGACGAAGGCAAAAGCCAAATTGCTCACGGTGAAACAGTTAAAGAAACAGCAAACATGATCTCATTCATGGCAGATGTAGTAGGTATAAGAGATGACATGTATATAGGTAAGGGCTATAAATACATGAAAGACTTTTCAGAATATGTTCAAGAAGGATATGATGACGGAGTTCTAGAACAAAGACCAACCCTAGTAAACCTACAATGTGACATCGACCACCCAACCCAATCAATGGCAGACCTTAACCACGTAATTCACGAATTTGGTGGAATAGAAAACCTAAAGGGTAAAAAAGTAGCAATGACATGGGCATACTCACCATCATATGGTAAACCATTATCAGTTCCACAAGGTATATCAGGCTTATTTACAAGACTTGGAATGGATGTAGTATTAGCTCACCCAGAAGGATACGAAATAATGCCAGAAGTAGAAGAAATAGCTAGAAAGAACGCTGAAGAATACGGCGGAAGCTTCACAGTAACAAACTCAATGGAAGAAGCTTTCAAAGACGCTGACATAGTATATCCTAAATCTTGGGCACCATTTGCAGCTATGGAAGAAAGAACAAAACTATATGGCGAAGGCGACCAAAAGGGAATAGACGAATTAGAACAAAGACTTCTTGAACAAAACAAAGACCACATGGATTGGGAATGTACAGAAGAAATGATGAAGCTAACAAAAGATGGTAAAGCTTTATACATGCACTGCCTACCAGCAGATATCACAGGCGTATCTGCAGAACATGGTGAAGTAGCTGAATCAGTATTTGATAGATATAGAGTTCCTCTATATAAAGAAGCAAGCTTCAAACCATACATCATAGCAGCAATGATTCTTCTACAAAAGATAGAAAATCCAGAAGAAAAACTAAGAGAACTAGTAGACAAAGCAAACAAAAGATTAGACAAATAAGAGGAGAATACAATGACAGAATTTAAAAATATTGATTTTGAAGCTATAAAGACAAAAGCAGGCGAATACAAAGAAGACATGGTAGCTTTCCTAAGAGATTTAATCAAATTAAAAGGTGAATCTTGTGAAGAAGGCGACAAGGCTAAAAGAATAAAAGAAGAAATGGAAAAAGTAGGCTTTAACAAAGCTTGGATTGATGGCCAAGGAAACGTATTAGGCGAAATGGGTGAAGGTAAAACACAAATCGCTTTTGACGGCCACATAGATACAGTAGGTATCGGAAATATTGATAACTGGGAATTTGATCCATATGATGGCTTTGAAGATGAAAATCTTATAGGTGGACGTGGTGGTTCTGACCAATTAGGTGGACCAGTAGCTGCAGTATACGGAGCAAAAATCCTTAAAGATTTAGGCTACCTAAATGAAGACTACAGAGTACTAGTAACAGGAACAGTTCAAGAAGAAGACTGTGATGGTAACTGCTGGCTATACATGATCGAACAAGAAGGCATCAGACCAGAATTTGTCGTATCAACAGAACCAACAGACGGCGGAATCTACAGAGGCCAAAGAGGAAGAATGGAAATGAGAGTGGACGTACAAGGTGTATCATGCCACGGATCAGCTCCAGAAAGAGGAGATAACGCAATCTACAAGATGGCAGACATCCTTAAGGAAATCGAAGCATTAAACGAAAACCCAGCAGATGATTCAGTAGAAATCAAAGGTCTAGTAAAAATGCTAGATGAAAAATACAATCCAGAATACAAAGAAGCAAACTTCCTAGGACGTGGAACAGTAACAACAAGCCAAATCTTCTACACATCTCCATCAAGATGTGCAGTAGCAGACTCATGCTCAATCTCACTAGATAGAAGAATGACAGCTGGTGAAACATGGCAGTCTTGTATAAAAGAAATCGAAGACCTACCATCAGTTAAAAAACATGGTGCAAAAGTATCTATGTATGACTATAAGAGAGCAAGCTGGACAGGTCTTGAATATGAACAAGAAGCTTACTTCCCAACATGGGTAATTCCAGAAGATCACAAGGTAACAAAAGCTCTAGAAGACGCTTATAAGAACCTATACGGTGATAAGAGAATAGCTCCTCCAATAGCAAAAGAAGAAGAAAAAAGAGCAGCTCGTCCATTAACAGATAAATGGACCTTCTCAACAAACGGTGTTGCTATAATGGGTCGTCACAACATCCCAACAATAGGATTTGGACCAGGAGCAGAGGACCAAGCTCACGCACCAAACGAAGTAACATTCAAACAAGACCTAGTAACATGTGCAGCAGTATACGCAGCTCTTCCATTAGTATACACACAAGAAAATAAATAATAAAAGGAGGAGAACTTCAAAATGAAGTTCTCCAATCCTAAATAACCCTACAAGTCTTTATTATACGAGGAGACAACAATGCAAATTCAAGTAGTACCAGTAATTATTTTAGTATTCTATGTTGTTGGGATGTTCAGCATAGGATTTCTAGTAAATAAGTTTTTTATAAAAGATAGCACTGATTATATGGTGGCAGGAAGACAAATGGGAGTATTGATGGTTGCATGTTCTCTATCAGCTAACAATGTTGGAGGTGGCTCTACAACGGGAGTTGCAACGAAGGCATTTGCTGGATGGGGATTATCAGCAGCATGGTATGTTATAGCAGCAGCTGTGGCCATGGTACCTCTGTCATACTTTGCACCTAAAATTAGAAAGACCATGGCAGTAACAATTCCAGAAGTTGTACATAGAAGATTTGGTTCATTTGCATCATCTATAACTGCCATATTAAATATAAGTTCTTTAATTTGCTTAACAGCAAGTCAGATATTGGCTTCGGCAGTTGTAATATCATCTATTACAAATATTCCACAAAACGTTTGCTTGTTGATTGCGGCAATCGTAATTGCTGTATATACTTCAATGGGAGGTATGATGGCAGATGGAATTGCAGATATAATTCAATTTTTTGTTATATTGATAGGTTTAGCAATAGCTGTTCCTTTTATAATTAATGGAATAGGTGGTATAGAAAGACTGCAACATGACTTGCCTCCAGTAGAGCTTAACTTTTTTAAAGTTGGGATTCCAACCATATTAAGCTTAATCTTTAACTATTTTTGTACGTTTATTTCAGGACCAGAAATATCTGGTAGATTTGCTGGATCTAAAAATGAAGATGCTACCAGGAAGTCATCTTTGTTATCAGCATTATTCATGGTGTTAATGGCGTTTTTGCCAACAGTTATTGGCTTATGTGCATTAGCAGAAAACCCAGGACTAGATGGTGGTCAGGGAACTAGTGCTCTAATGTGGGCAACAAGTACTTACGCCCCGGGTATAGTAACAGGAATTGTATCGGCCTCAATTGTAGCCGCTACAATGTCAAGTGCTGACTCGAATTTATTGTGTTCATCTACTATATTAATTAAGGATATCTATCAAAGATTTATTAATCCAGATGTAGACGATTCCAAACTTATAAGATATACTAGAATTAGCAATATTACAATTTGTATACTTGCTACATTAATATCTTTATTTAAGATACCAATTCTTACGCTCAACTTATTTGCGTTTGCTTTGAGATCAGCTGGGCCTTTTGCAGCATATGCACTTGGATTGGTAGTACCAAAGGCAACAAAAAATTCAGGAATATATTCAATAATTGTAGGTTCTATAACTGTAATAATTTGGCAAGTATTAAACGCACCATTTGGAATACTTCCTGTAGTATTTGGTTCCTTATGTGGGGTTATAACTTTTATGTTGGTAACATATATTGAGTCAAGTAAGGGAGTTGAGCCAGCTCCTTCACCATATATTGATTGATTTAAAAATATTAGAAGGAAGTTTAATGAATAAAAAAATATTAGTAGCTCTTGGGGGTAATGCCTTAGGTAATACCCCTACTGAGCAAAAAGAAGCGGTAAAGATAACAGCATCTGCAATAGCAGATCTAGTTAAAGATGGTTATAAGATAATAGTATGCCACGGCAATGGACCACAAGTAGGCATGATAAAACTTGCCATGAGTGCTGGAAGAAGTATAAATGACAAGGTTCCTTATATGCCATTTGCAGAATGTGGGGCTATGAGCCAGGGCTATATTGGCTACCACCTACAAAATGCACTTGAAAATGAGTTTATAAAAGAGAAAATCGAAAATCCAGTGGTTAGTCTTGTAAGCCAAGTAATGGTAGATGCTGAAGATCCAGCTTTTTCTAATCCAACTAAGCCAATAGGAGATTTTTATAGCGAGGAAGAAGCTAAAAAATTAGAAGAAGAACATGGCTTTGTTATGAAGGAAGATGCTGGTCGTGGTTATAGAAGGGTAATTGCAAGTCCAAAACCTGTTGATATAGTAGAAAAAAGAGCTATAACAACCTTATACAATAGTGGTTGTGTAGTTGTAGCAGCAGGCGGTGGCGGAATTCCTGTAATCATGGAAAATGATGAATATGTTGGAGTTGATGCAGTAATTGATAAGGACTTTTCATCAGCTAAATTAGCAGAGCTAGTAGATAGTGATGTGCTTGTAATTTTAACAGCTGTTGAAAAGGTTGCCATTAACTTCGGCAAGGAAAATCAAGAAGACCTTGATAAACTTAGTGTAGAAGAGGCGCAAAAATATATAGGAGAAGACCAATTTGCAAAAGGTTCAATGCTACCAAAAATTGAAGCAGCATTAGAATTTGTAACAAGCAAAGATGGTAGGAAAGCAGTGATAACAAGCTTAGAAAATGCCAAAGATGCCCTAAGCGGCAAGACAGGTACTTGGATAGGTTAAGGAGAAAACCCCATATAATTTCAAACAATTGTATGGGGTTATTTCTTTAGGAAGGAAGTAAGTATGAGTGAATACATGAGATTGATAGAATTTCCCAAGCTTATAGAATGGGCCTTGGAAGAATATAAAAATGAGGAAAGCGTATTTTCTATATCTAAAGAAAAATTTTATAAAAATACAAGCGGAAAAAGCCTAAAAACTGTTTTTGGTGATGAACTTGGTTCGGCTGTTGGTCCTGCAGCAGGTCCTCACACTCAGCTTGCCCAAAACTTGATAGCATCATATCTTGCAGGTGGTAGGTATATGGAGTTTAAGACATGTCAGATAATGGATGGGGAAGAGCTCATGGCAGCCATTCCAAAGCCATGTATAAATTCAGAAGATGAGGCCTACAACTGCGAATGGTCTACAGAACTTAAGATAGAAGATGCAGCAGCTGAATACATAAAGGCAGAAATTGCCATAAGAGTCCTTGCCAAAGAATTTGGGATCTCAGATAAAAAAGATTTTGTTCTAAACATGTCTGTTGGCTATAACCTTGAGGGAATTAAATCTCCTAAGGTAGATAATTTTATAAATTCCTTGATGGATGCAAGTCAAACTAAAGTCTTTAAGGATGCTATTGCATATTTGAAGGAAAACATCGATAAATTTGAAAACGTTAATCTTGAAGATATAGAAGCAATAGATGGTAAGGTTTGTAATTCTATGACCCTATCAACCATGCATGGTACACCAGCAGGTGAGATAGAAGAAATTGCTGCCTATTTGATAAAGGATAAGGGCCTAAATACTTTTGTTAAGTGCAATCCAACCCTTGTTGGATACGACTATGCAAGAGAAATTTTAAACAAATTGGGCTATAAATACATAGACTTTGATAAGGCCCAGTTTGATCATGACCTAGGCTTTGATGAATCTATAGAGATATTTACGAGATTATTAGAATTAGGTAAGGATAATAATTTAGTCTTTGGTTGCAAATTATCAAATACTTTCCCAGTTATCCAAAAAAGAGGAGAACTACCAAGTGATGATATGTACATGTCTGGTAGGGCCCTACTTCCTCTAACAATTTCAGCAGCCTTCAAATTATCAAAGGCCTTTGATGGTAAGCTTCCAATGAGCTATTGTGGTGGTGCAGATGGACTTAATATAAAAGAAATATTTGAAATTTTTAACCAACCAATCACAGTATCAACCACACTTCTAAAACCAGGTGGATATTATAGACTAAAAGAATTAGCAGAGGAAACTGAAGAGCTTTTAGGCAGGGACTACCAAGGAATAGATAATAAGAAGCTAAAAGATTTAGTTGATAAGCTTGATTCAATCGATCTTTATAAAAAAAATCCAAAGCAAAGACTAAGATCTAGAAATTGGCAAAGTAATCTTCCTTTAGTTGATTGTTACTTAGCACCTTGTAAGGAAGATGGTTGTCCTTTAGGTCAACAAGTTTCAGCCTACCTTCACTATGCAGAGCTTGGAGATTATAAAAAAGCAATGGAGACAATTGCAATTGATAATACAGCTCCTTCTATACTAGCAACAACTTGCTATGAATTTTGTAAGAAAGCCTGTACCAGGGTTGACTATGAGGCAGGAATAAATATAAGAGAAGTCAAAAAAGAAGTCGTAGACGCATATTATGACACATATATAGAAAATCTTAAGTCAAGCCCTATAAAAACTGAAAATAAGGCAATTATAATAGGTGGAGGTCCTGCAGGCCTAGCAGTAGGAATCTTTCTTAGAAGAAATGGTCTAGAAGCGAAAATCTTAGAAAAATCAGATAAGCTTTATGGCTATGCTAATGAACTAGTAAGTGAAGAAGTTATAGAAAAAGACATAAGACTACTTGAAAAAGTTGGAGTAGCTTACGAATTAAACAACGACCAAGCAATAGATATTGCTAAATTAAAAGAAGAATATAAGTATCTAATATTAGCAACAGGTTCAAAGTCTAATATCGAAAATCTCAAAGACCAAGGCATAAGCATAGATAAAAAAATTAATCTATTAGACACTAAGGAATCTAACATAGAAAATGTCTACTTTGCAGGAGACATAACCAAGGGTAGAAAATCTATTGTAAATGCAATAGCAGACGCAAAAATTATTGCCAAGGATATACTCAAAAAAGAAAAGCTTGAAAATGATTTTATAGAAGTTTCTTATGAAAAACCGCTTGATCAAATAATAAAAAGGCGTGGCTATTTAGAGCTTCCAAAAGAAAAAGATGCAGCTAGATGCCTATCATGCGACAATATTTGTGAGATATGTACAGAAGTTTGTCCAAATAGGGCAAATGTTGCAATATACGTAGAAGGATTTAAAAATAAGAGACAAACAATTCACTTAGATGGTCTTTGCAATGAATGTGGCAACTGCGAAAGCTTCTGCCCACACAAGGGAGCCCCTTACAAGGATAAGTTCACAGTTTTTAAAGAAAAAATGGATTTTGATATGTCAGAACAAATAGGAATCCTTAAAATATCTGACGATAAGTATTTGATAAGACTTGCAAATAAAAATGTAATAGAAGCAAAAATCGATGACCCAAGAATCGATGAGACCTTTGTCAAAATAATAAAAGCCCTAGAGGCCAGGTATTCTTACTACCTATAAGGAGAAACAATGATAATAAAGGCAAAGACAATAATCACCAACGATGAGGCAAATAATTTCTACGAAGATTCAGCAATCCTCATTGAAGGAAAAATCATAAAAGAAATTGGTGATTTTGAAAAAATAAAAAAAGAAAATCCTGACCAAGAGATAGTAGATTTTTCAGATAAGCTTGTAATGCCAGGGCTTATTTGTGCCCATTCTCATTGCTATTCAGCCTATGCTAGGGGAATGAGCGTTTCAAACCCAACAGATAATTTCTTCCATGTTCTAGAAAATCTCTGGTGGGCCTTAGATAAGAAATTAACCCTAGAAGATGTAAGGTTAAATGCCCTTACAACCTTTATGGAATCAATCCATAATGGGGTAACTACAATAATAGATCACCACTCAGGACCTAACTCAATAGAAGGCTCCCTCTTTACCATGGCAGATGCTGCTAAAGAGCTTGGAATTAGAGCAAGCCTTTGCTATGAGGTATCAGATAGGGACGGACTAGATAAGAGAGATTTGGGAATAGCAGAGAATATAAATTGGATAAAAGAAGCAGAAAAACACGATGATATGCTAAATGCATTATTTGGCCTACATGCATCATTTACCCTCTCTGATGAGACTTTAGAAAAATGCCAGAAAGCTATGGAAGGCTTTGACAATGGATACCATGTTCATATAGCAGAAGGAATCGAAGATGAGTGGGAAACTTTTAAGATGTCTGGTAAAAGAGTGGTAGATAGGCTAGATGCCTATGAAATATTTAAACCAAAGACCCTATCCATCCACAATGTTCATATAAATGAAAGAGAGATGGATATCTTAAAGGCAAGAGATGCAATGGCTGTTTTTAACCCACAAAGCAATATGAATAATGCAGTAGGAGCTCCTCCAGTCCTAAGGATGTTTGAAAAAGATATCCTCCTAGGCCTTGGAACAGATGCCTACACCAATGATATGTTTGAATCAATGAGGGTTGCAAAAGTATTGCTAACCCACGAAAGCCACGACTCAACCAAGGGCTTTGCTGAAGCAATCAAACTTCTGTTTGAAAACAATCCAAAAATAATGGATAGGTTCTTGAAAAATCCTGTAGGAAAGATTAAGGAAGGAGCATACGCTGATATAATAGCCCTAGATTATGACCCGATGACTCCTCTAAATGGAAACAATTGGATGGGCCACGCCATATTTGGATTAAATGGTGGACTAGTAACAGATTCAATCATAAATGGAAAAATCGTAATGAAAGATAGGGAAATAAAAACTATCGATCAAAAAGAAATACACGAAAAATCAAGACAAAGAGCAAAAGAAATATGGCCTAAGCTCTAGGCAAAAATAAACAAGGAGAAATTATGCAAAAAAATACAACTGGCCCCGTATCAAAATCTTTATTTGATATAGATGGTAAGCCTGATTTAAAGAAATCTTTTCCTATAGCCCTTCAGCATTTGCTAGCGATGATTGTGGGTAATACACTTCCAGCAATCGTTTTAACAAATACTTTGGCTAACACTGACCACGCCCTTACTGCGGCTCAGTCAATATATCTAATCCAAGCAGGAATGTTTGTAGCAGCTCTTGCTACCTTCCTTCAGCTATATCCAATTATAAAACTTGGTCTTGGATCAAGACTTCCAATGATAATGGGTGTATCCTTTGCTTATATCCCAGTAATTAACTCTGTTGCTGTCAAGTATGGGATTGGAGCAGTTTTTGCTTCACAAATAGTAGGTGGTATTATAGCCTTCCTTGTGGGAATGAATATCAAAAGACTTTACAAATACTTCCCACCAATGGTCTCAGGTACTGTAGTTCTTACTATAGGTCTTTCCCTTTACTCAGTAGCCCTTAATTATATGGCAGGGGGAAATGGAAACCCTAACCAAGGCGCTATGGTTTATTGGATTGTAGCCCTAATTACCCTTGCTGTTGTTCTAATTTGTAATATGTTTGGCAAAGGCCTTGTAAAATTATCAGCTATCCTTATTGGTATTGTAGCAGGTTATGTTGCCTCACTATTTTTCAACATAGTTGACTTTTCTAAGCTTGCAGATGCAGCTTGGTTTACAGTTCCAAAAGTGATGCCTTTTAGCCTAGACTTCCACCTAGATGCTTGCATAACTATGGGTGTAATGTTTGTTGTAAACTCTATCCAAGCGGTAGGAGACTTCTCATCTACAACAACAGGTGGACTTGATAGACAACCAACAGAAAAAGAGCTTGAAGGAGGAATCAAGGCCTACGGTCTTACAAATATGGTATCTGCCTTCTTCGGCGGTCTTCCTACCGCTTCTTATTCACAAAACGTAGGCATAGTATCACTTACAAAGGTAGTATCAAGAGCAGTTCTTAGACTTACAGCTATCATGATCCTTATAGCAGGATTTATTCCTAAATTTGGTGCCCTAATGCTTTCTGTTCCACAAGCGGTAATAGGCGGTGCTACAGTAACAGTATTTGCTCAAATCACAATGAGTGGTATGAAGTTAATCACATCTGATGAAATGAGTGTTAGAAATGTGACCATAACAGGTCTTGCCATAGCCCTTGGCATGGGTATAACCCAAGTAAACCCAGTAGCCCTAGAGCAATTCCCACAACGGTTCAGGATGATATTTATATCTTCACCAGTAGTAATGTCAACTCTAATAGTCTTCTTTTTAAATATAATCTTACCAAAGAAAACAATAGAAGAAGAAGCTCGTGAAAGAGAATTGATGGATAAAGAATAAAATGTTTAACCCTTCAGTTTAAAAATTGGAGGGTTATTCTTTTGGGAAAATTAAAAAATACTATAATTTTTTATGAAAATGTGATATATTTATACTAATAAGAGCCATTTAATTAAAGAAAGGAAACATAATGTACGTAGGTAAAAAAGTCAAAAGGGTAGATGCTTTTGATAAGGTCACAGGTAGAGCCAAATTTACAGAAGATCTTATCCCAAAAGATGCATACACCGCCAAAATCCTCCATTCAAATATTGCCCATGGTAGAGTTTTAAATATTGATACTAGCGAGGCAATGAAGGTCGCAGGCGTTGTAAAGATTGTAACTTGCTTTGATGTGCCAAAAATCCAGTTTCCAACAGCAGGCCACCCTTGGTCTACAGAAAAGGAACGTCAAGATGTGGCAGATAGACATCTCTTAAATGAGCATGTAAGATTTTACGGAGATGACATAGCTGTAGTTATTGGTCGTGATGAGATAGCCTGTAAAAGAGCCTTAAAAAAGATTAAGGTTGAGTATGAAGAGTATCCAGCAAATTTTGATCCAAAAGAATCTATAAAAGATGTCAAAGTCCCAATTCATGACGAATGTCCTAACAATATCCTAAAGCATACCACAAATAACAGAGGTAATTTCGAAGAAGCAATAAGGGAAGAAGGACTAATTAAGATAGTAGGGGACTATGAAACTCCAATAATTTCCCATTCACATTTGGAAAACCCAGATGTTTATGCCTACGAAGCGGCAGGCAAAATTGTAGTTGTAGCTTCCACTCAAATACCACACATAATTAGAAGAGTAATAGGCCAAGCTTTAGGCATAGGCTGGGGCAAGGTCAGGGTTATAAAACCATACATAGGGGGAGGCTTTGGAAATAAACAAGATGCGCTATATGAGCCACTTTGTGCCTTCCTAACAACCCAAGTAGGTGGCCATCCTGTAAAGCTTCTTCCAACTAGAGAGGAGACTTTTGTTTCAACTAGGACAAGACATTCTATGAAAATCCACCTCGAATCTTATGTTAGAAAAAATGGTGATTATGTTGCAAGACGAGTTGAAACCTACTCTAATGGTGGAGGCTATGCTTCCCACGGCCATTCCATAGCAGCCAAGGGGCTTAACTGTTTCCATCAGTTATATCCTTGTGAAAATATCAAGGGCGATGCTTACTCAGTTTATACAAATCTTCCAACAGGCGGTGCTATGAGAGGTTATGGTATTCCTCAGGCAATGTTTGCCTACGAAGCTCACCAAGATGATATAGCCAAGGCTCTTGGCATGGATCCGCTTGAATTAAGACTTAGAAATGTAATGCCAAAGGGCTATGTTGATCCATTCTCACATAATGAAAATTATTACGATTCCTTTAGAGATTGCCTAAATAAAGGTGCTGAAGCCATGGATTATTATGGCAAGAAGGAAAAATATAAGAACCAAACCGGTAATATCAGATATGGGGTAGGATGTGCTGTTTATTGGTATAATACAGGTGTTTTCCCAATATCACTAGAATCTTCTTCTTGTAGGATGATTGTAAATGAAGATGGGTCTGTTCAGATGCAATTGCCTGAAACAGAAATTGGCCAAGGAGCTGATACAACCTTCACCCAAATGGCAGCAGACTGTCTTGGAATGAAAATAGAAGATATTCATATAATCTCAACCCAAGATACAGATGTATCCCCATTTGGTTTAGGTGCCTACGCATCTCGTCAAACCTATATGGCAAGTTTTTCCATAACAAAAACTGCCAAAGAGCTTAAGGCAAAAATCTTAGACCAGGCTTATCTACAGACAAGGATAACCCCAAATAACCTAGATATAGTAAATTCAAATATAGTTAGAAAAGAAGATAGTAGGATTCTTCTAACAATGGAAGAACTTGCTACAGAAGCCCTTTACACCCTAAAGACTGAAAACCAACACATAACAGCAGAAACAACCCACACAGTAAGGACTAACGCTTATTCCTTTGGGGCAAGTTTTGCTGAAGTCAAGGTTGATATAAACCTTGCCAAAGTTGAAGTTCTTAAGCTTATAAATATTCATGATGCTGGTAAGATTATAAATCCACAGCTAGCAGAGGCTCAAGCCCACGGAGGCATGAGTATGGCAGTAGGTTATGCCCTAACTGAAGAGATGAAATACAATGACAAGGGTAGGATTTTAAATGACAACCTCCTTGATTATAAGTTAGGTACAATTGCAGATACACCAGAATTTGAAGTCTACTTTGTAGAAAATCCAGAGCCAACTTCACCATTTAATACCAAGTCCTTAGGAGAACCTCCAACATGTTCTCCAGCCCCTGCAATTAGAAATGCAGTCTTAAATGCGACTGGTATTTCTGTAAATAAGATACCAATGACCCCACATGTCCTCTTCCCACTCTTTAAGGAAAAGGGACTAATAAATAATGACTTATAAGGAGGATTAGATGTACGATATAAGAGAAATAAAAGAAGCCTATTTTATAGATGAGGCTTGCAAATTACTAGCAGAAGATCCAGGCCTTAAAGTCATAGCAGGTGGTACAGACCTTCTAGTCAAACTTAGGGAAGGCTCAATTGAAAGCCCAAAGCTTTTGTCAATTCATTTGATAGATGACCTAAAGAAAATAACCATTGATGATGAGGGAGATATAGAAATAGGTGCCCTAGCTACTTTTACAGAAATAGCAGAAAATCCAATTATTAAAGAAAATCTTCCAGAGCTAGCAGAAGCAGTCCTAACAGCAGGTGGTCCACAACTTAGAAATGCAGCCACAATTGGGGGCAATGTTTGTAACGCAGCTCCTTCTGCAGACTCTGCCCCAATGCTATTTTGCCTAGAAGCTCTTGTAAATATAGTAAGTGCTGAAGGTAATAGGAGCATCCCAATCACAGAATTTTACCTAGGACTCGGAAAAGTTGATTTAAAGGAAAAAGAATTTGTAAAAAGCTTTACCATCACAAAAGACAAATACCAAGGCTATATAGGAAAATATTTTAAATACGCCATGAGAAATGCCATGGATATAGCGACAAGCTCTTGCGCTACACTAGTTAAACTTGATGATGATTTAAAGATAGAAGAAATCAGGGCTTGCTACGGAGTTGCATCAGTAATTCCTGTTAGGGCCTATAAGGCAGAAGAAGAGTTTGTTGGCAAAGTCTTAACAGAAGAAAATATCAAAGCCTTTGCTAAACTTGCCCTTGAAGAGCTATCGCCAAGAGATTCTTGGAGAGCAAGCAAGGCTCTTCGTACTCAAATCCTATATGAAATTTGCATAAGAAACCTAGAAGCTATCCTAAGTATTTACAAAGGAGAAAATGATGAAAATTAAACATAGCAGGGAATATGGTCCCTTTGCTCCGAGAATAGATGAACTATCTGATATAGATCCTTCTTATAAAAGAGTAAGGTGTACCCTAAATGGCATACCCGTTGATAAGATGGTCGATACTAGAGCTAGTCTTACAGATTTTCTAAGAAATGACTTTGGTCTTACATCAGTTAAGAAAGGTTGTGAGGTAGGCGAGTGTGGAGCCTGTTCTGTCTTAATCGATGGAAAAAGCGTCGATTCATGCCTATATTTAGCGATTTGGGCAGAAGGAAAAGATATCTGGACAACAGAAGGCCTTGTAGCAAGCGATGGTTCAATATCAATTATACAACAAGCTTTTATCGACCAAGCTGCAGTCCAATGCGGCTTTTGTACACCAGGCTTTATAATCACAGCTACAGAGATAGTAGCTAGGGGGCAAAGGTATGATAGAAGTGAGCTTAGAAGGCTTTTAGCAGGCAATATGTGCAGGTGTACTGGTTATGAAAATATCCTAAGAGCTGTTGAAGAGGCTATAGAAATTGAGATAGAGGCTAGGGGGTAAATATACTTACTTAACCTAATCAGGAAGTTTCTATACACAAAATTTTATACAGTATCAATAAAGCAAAATCCCAGGAAATATAGTCTTCCTGGGATTTAGTATTTTATTAAATTTCTAATTCAAATTTATTTATGATTTTTTCAACTTTTTTATTAAGTTCTTTTTGCTTGTTAATTAAATATTTTAATAAGTCACGCTTACCATCTGACATTTTAGCAGTCTTTAGATAATGTTCTGCATTATCTACAACTTTAACGCTATTTGTATAAGCAATTTTTAGTTTATTGATAGATCTTAGTCTAATTTCTTTTACCTTTTCTTCGGATGATTTTTCATTTATCAAGCTTGGGTAGTCATAGATAATATTTTGATTATAAAGGTATAGGTTTAAGTCATCTATGGCCTTGCCTAGCTTAGCTATATTAGCATTAAGTTCAGCTAGTAATTTATCAAGTCTTTCTTTTTCTTGGTTTTTACTTGTGATATTTGAATTAATTATATCTAGCTTAGCTTGAATAGTTTGTCTTTCTTCCTTAAGAGTAACAAGTTCTTCCTTGAGTCTTGCCCTATCTTCATCTGTGAGTGAGTCGATTTCTTTCTTATCGCTCTTTAATTGGTCTAGCTCTTTTTGAAGATTTGCGATTATATTTTCTAAATTAGAAATGTTAGTTTTGTTTGCTAGAAGCTTTTCTCTTAATTCCTTTAATTTTGGATCTTCTTTAGATTCTTCTTCCTTTGGTCCACCATTTTTGATAAGATCAAGGAGTTCTTTGTAATAGACTAGTTGATTTTCGAGTTTGATTCGTTTTTCCTCATAAGGGGTTGCTTCTCTTTCTATCGATTTTCTCTCAGAAGTTAGTTTATTTATTTCTTCCTTTATTTCATTATAAGTTTTCTCTTTTTGTTTGTATTCTTTATAATCTTCTTCGGAGTCTTTATTTACTTTTTCAACATTATTTAGATAATAGAAGTCGTTTTTACTTTTGGATTGTATACTAAAAAGCCATCTTCTTATACCATTACTTATTTTATTTTCAAGTTCAATTTTCTCTCTTATGGCATATTTTTCGTTTAATGCATCAGTAATTGATGTGTGATTTTTTGTTATTTTAAAATATGAATCAAGTGCAGATTGATGTTCTTTATTTAATTCTTTAATTTTGTCCTCTACTTCTTTTTGGCTAAGAGTGTTATTCTTAAAATCGCCTCTAGATTTATGCTTTGTTTCCTCCTTGCCTATATCTATTGATTCAGAAGTATGATCTTCGTAGGTAAATCCCCTGAAGGCAATTTGATTGTCTTTAGCAACTTTTACAGCTTCTTCAGTGTTTTTAACTTTTACTTTTGAAGCCTCAAATTCTTTTTTCAATTCTTCTACTTCTTTTTGGTAGTTTTCAACATCTTCTGTCTTGTAATCACTAGAATTGGTTAAAACTTTACCTAGGAATTCGTTTTTAACTTTATACTTGTATTCTAAAATACCGTGTTCAACCTTTACTTCTATCAAATTTTGTCTAGCATCATTATAAATCCTGTTGAGTTTCCAAGCTTTATCTATTTCTTCTTTTCTTTGCTTTTCTAGTTCTTCAGCTTTTTTCTTTTCAGCCTCTGCATCTATTTCATTTTGCTTAGGATTTTCTTCCTTTTTATCTTTAGCTTCAATATCATCAATTTGTTTTTGGATTTCCTCGCCTTCTTTTTTGGCAGTTTCTAAAGATTTATCCTTTTCAGAGATTTTTCCTTCTAAATCAGATATTTCCTTATCAAGCTTTTCTTTGCTCGCTTTTTCATCAATGAGGGTTTCATTTGACTTGATCTTAATATTTTTATCATTTAAAGCATTCTTAGTTTCGGTTTTTTCTTTGTTTAACTTATCAAGGTCTTCATTTACTTTATTTAGTTCATTTTCAGTTTGTGTTTTTTCTTCATTAAGATTGGATAATTCGCTTTTCTTGGAAGCGATTTCTTTTTTAATAGAATCTTCACTTTTATCTGCTCCTGGAGCTACACTTGCATAAGATTTTGGCAAGGTTAAAATTGCAGGACTTAACAAGAGGACTGCTAGGGCAGGGATGAGTAGTTTGTTATTTTTCATGATTTTCTCCTTAAAACATTTTCTTTCTTTCATTATATTAGCAATAGTATAAAAATCAATAAAATATCTATATTTTAAATCTCGTTATCTTGATAAAGATAATATAAAATTATATGTCAAGTATTAGTGGATTTGAACCTTTTATAAATTAAAACTATGGAAAAATAAAAAACAAAAATTTTTCAAAAAGCCCTTATCAAAATTGACTATTTATGATAAAATATATATGAGTGCAAACGTTATTTGATACGTTTATTTTTAAGAGTGATATGTTACATATCATTTGTAAGGAGTTTTAATGAGTATTTTACTTAAAAATGCGAAAATAATTGGAGAAGACGATTTTCTTCTTCGTGATATCTATATAGAAGATGAAAAGATTTCAGAGATATCTGAAAATATTGAAAGATACGCCGATAGGACTATCGATTGCAAGGAAAGGCTAACTATGCCTGGTGGAGTGGATGTCCATACCCATCTGTCACTTGATCTTGGCAAGTTTATTTCAATTGATGATTTTCATACGGGCACAAGAGCTGCTAGTTTTGGAGGCACGACTTCAATTGTTGACCATATTGCCTTTGGTCCTAGGGGAAGCCTTGTTTCTGATGAGATTAAAAAATATCACAAGATGGCTGAGGGTAATGCTGTAATTGATTATTCCTTCCACGGAGCTATCCAAGAAGTGACTGATGATATTTTAGATGAAATAGAAAAACTTTTTAATGAAGGAATCGTTTCTACAAAGATTTATACAACCTATGGTGGAATGCTTGATGATAAGCACATGCTAAGGGTCCTTCAAAAAGCAAAAGAAACAGGGACTGTTGTCTGTGTCCATTGCGAAAATGACGGAATGATTGCAGAGCTTAGAGAAGAGGCAAAAAGTGCAGGAAATCTTGCTCCTATCTACCATGCCAAGACTAGACCAGCAGAGGCTGAGGCAGAAGCTATTAATAGGCTTATCTATCTAAGCGAAGTTGCTGGCTTTCCAAAACTTTATATAGTTCATACTTCATCAGCCCTAGGCCTTAGAGAAATCCGAAAGGCAAGGGAAAGAGGTGTGAAGAACCTATACTGTGAGACTTGTACCCAATATTTAACCCTAACAGAGGAAAAATATTTAGAGGGTGGATCAAGTGAGGCTGTTAAGTATATATGTGCTCCACCACTTAGGAAGCAAAGTGATGTAGATGCCCTCTGGGAGGGGATCATAGATGGAACAGTTGATGTAGTTGCAACTGATCATTGTCCATTCTTCTATGAAAGTGAGAAACTTCCTTACAAGGATGATTTCCTAAATGCCCCTGGTGGTATTCCTGGAATTGAAGAGAGGATGGAAGTTGTTCTAACAGAAGGGCTTAAAAGAGGCGTTTCTACAACAAGACTAAGAGATTTACTATGCACTAATCCTGCAAAAATCTTTGGCCTAGGCCACAAAAAGGGAAGCCTAGAAGTTGGAAAGGATGCTGACATAGTTGTTTTTGATGAAAAAAAATACACTATTAGCCAAGCAAATCGCCACTCTAACTGTGATTACACAAGCTATGAGGGATTTGTTAGTGATTTAAAAGTAAATATAGTTCTTTCTAGGGGAGAAATAATCATAGAAGATAATGAAAATAAGGCTGAAAAAGGCCGAGGAAAATTTATAAAGAGGAAATTTTAGATGACGAATATATTAATTGGCGAAAGACTCCCGAATGTGGAGCCTTTCCTTGTGAAGATAAATGGAAATACTTATGAAACTTATGAAGATAAGAGCCTTTTGAGATTTTTAAGAGATGATTTACATATTACATCTGTAAAAGATGGATGTTCCCAAGGAGCTTGCGGGACTTGTTCAGTCATAGTTGGCGATGCCAAAAAACTTGCCTGTACCCAAAGATTATCTAAACTCAAAGATCAGGAAATCCTTACCATAGAAGGCTTAACAGACCTTGAAAAAAAAGCCTTTGTCCATGCCTTTTCAAAGGCTGGAGCTGTTCAATGTGGTTTTTGTATACCAGGAATGGTAATGAGTGGGGCAGCTATTATTAGAAAGAATCCTAATCCTACTAAGGATGAGATAAAAGAAGGTATCAAGCAAAATATTTGCAGGTGCACAGGTTATGTCAAAATAATCGAGGGCATCAAGCTTGCCTCAGAAATTATAAACGGATCTATTGAAATGACCACAGATGAGTATGAAAGGGTCAAGGTTGGGGATGAATTTATAAGAATAGATGCCCATGATAAGGTCTTAGGAATCGGCGAATATGTCGATGATATGATTTTTGATGATATGAAGGTAGCTTCTGCCATCAGGAGTAAGTACCCTAGGGCAAGAATTTTAAAAATTGATGCAAGTAAGGCAGAAGCCCTTCCTGGTGTTTATGGCGTCCTCACAGCAGCTGATGTACCAAATAATAAGGTAGGACATATCTTCCAAGATTGGGATGTATTTATAGCTGAGGGAGATATTACGAGAAGCCAGGGAGATGCTATTTGTCTAGTAGTTGCCGAAAATGACAAGATTTTAGAAGAAGCTAAGAAGCTTGTTGAGATTGAATATGAAGAGCTGACTCCGGTTTCTTCTATAGCAGAGGCAGAAGATCCAAATTCTCCTTTTGTTCACCCTACAGGCAACCTTTGCCAAGAGCGTCACGTAAGCCGTGGCAATGCCGAAGAAGCCTTTAAGAAATGTAAATATATAGTAGAAGAAACTTATACCACACCTTTTACAGAACATGCTTTCCTTGAGCCAGAATGTGCAATTGCTGAGCCAATGGGAGATGGGGTCAAGCTTTATACTACAGACCAATCTGTCTATGATACCAGAAAAGAAACTCTAATCATGTTTGGTTGGGAAGACCAACCAGAACGTGTGGTAGTTGAAAATAAACTTATAGGCGGTGGTTTTGGTGGTAAGGAAGACGTTTCCTGCCAACACCTTGCAGCCCTTGCTGCCTACAAATTTCAAATTAGGGTAAAAATTAAATTTAGCCGTGATGAATCACTAAAATTCCATCCAAAAAGACACCCGATGATTGGAACATTCAAACTTGGTTGTGATGAAGAAGGCAATTTCTTAGCCATGCAAGCAACAATAAAAATGGACACAGGAGCCTACGCTTCTCTTTGTGGACCTGTTTTAGAGCGTGCTTGTACCCACTCAGTTGGTCCATACCATTATGAAAATACTCAGATAGATGGCTATGGTTATTACACAAACAACCCACCAGCAGGTGCCTTCAGGGGCTTTGGAGTTTGCCAATCAAACTTTGCTTTTGAAAGTAATATAAATCTCTTAGCAGAAAAAGTAGGCATTTCTCCATGGGAAATCCGCTACAAAAATGCTATAAGACCTGGAGAAGTCCTCCCTAATGGCCAAATCGCAGATTCATCTACAGCCCTTGTAGAAACTCTAGAGGCTGTTAAGGATGTCTATGAAGAAAATATTGACAGGGCTGGTATTGCCTGCGCTATGAAAAACGCCGGTGTAGGTGTTGGACTTCCTGATAAGGGTAGGGCAAAGATAAGAATAGAAGATGGCAAGGTAAATATTTATTGTGCTGCAAGTGACCTTGGGCAAGGAGCTCAAACAGTATTTAAGCAAATGGCCCTAGATGTCCTAGGTTTAAGCTTTGATCAGGTAAATATAATTCATCCAAATTCAGGAAATTCACCAGATTCTGGTACATCATCAGGATCTCGTCAAACTTTGATTTCTGGTGAAGCAATCAAGAAAGTTACCGAAAAGCTCAAGGTGGATTTGGATAAGGTTGATGATATAAGTAAGCTTGAAGGCAAGGAATACTTCCACGAATATTTTGATCCAACAGACCCACTAAATTCTGAAAAAGAAAACCCAGTTAGCCACATAGCCTACGGTTTTTCTACAAATGTGGTAATATTAAATGATGATGGAACAATAAGAAAGGTAGTGGCTGCGACAGATGCAGGCAAGGTTATCAATCCAAAGGCCATCGAAGGCCAACTTGAAGGTGGTATAGTCATGGGACTAGGCTATGCTCTTACAGAAGATTTCAAACTAGATAAGTCCAAGGTTAAGGCCAAATACGGTAATCTTGGCCTATGGAGAGCACCTATGATACCTGAAATAGAAACGACCTTTGTGGCTAAGCCAGATGATGAGCTCCTAGATAGGGCCTTTGGTGCTAAGGGTGTAGGGGAAATTGCGACAATTCCGATAGCTCCAGCTGTTCAAGGAGCCTATTATAAGCTAGATGGCATCCTCCGCAGGGATTTTCCAATGGTAGAAACCGCCTACAGTAAGCCAAAGAAGAACTTTAATGAATGAAATAAATGAAATATTTGATATAAAAAAGCATGATATAATTTCCATAACAGGAGCAGGGGGCAAGACTAGTCTTATGGCAAGTCTTGCCCTTAGCTTGTCAAAAAAGGGAAGGGTCCTAGTCACAACTTCGACCAAAATCGCCCTGCCTAAAAAAGGTTTTGATAGGATTTTTACAAGCTTTGATGATTATTTTGATGACAATAATGCCAAAATAATCTGCCTAGGAGAAAAAGTCCCTGATAAGGATAAGCTAGCAAGTATTGGCTATGAAAATCTTTCGAAAATCGTAGGTGATTTTGATTATGTCTTGATAGAAGCAGATGGTTGTAGAAACTTGCCTCTTAAATTTTGGTATCCACATGAACCTGTAATCTATGATCTAACAACAAAAGTTATAGGTATCCTACCAATTAAAATTATTGGAAAGCTGGCAAGTAGTGATTTTATTTATAACTACCAGGGCTTTTCAAAAAATATAGGGACAGGTATTATAGATTCTAAGATGATTAATAAATTAATAGCTTATGACAAGGGCTTTTATAAGGGATTTGAAAAGGAGAAATATTTTTTCTTTAATCAAGTAGAAAGCAAGGAAGATTATTATAATATAGAAAAATTTAAGAAAGAATTTGACTTTGCTGATATTAAACTAAGATATGGATCAGTAAAGGAGGGGAAATTTTATGAAAATTAACGCAATACTAATGGCATCTGGTCTTTCAGAAAGAATGGGCAAAAATAAACTAATGTTAGATTTTAAGGGTAAAAAGATTTATGAGCACACCCTAGACCTCTTGGAATCTCTAGACTTTGACAAGGTCATAGTTGCATCATCCTATGAAGAAATCCTAGCAGATGCTAAAAATAGGGGCTTTGTTAGTCTAGAAAATGATAATAATGCTATTGGCAAGTCTTCATCAATTAAATTAGGGGTAAATGCGTGTGAAGAAGATGCTGCGATGATGTTTTTTGTAGCAGACCAACCACTCCTAAGCAAGGAAACTTGTGAGAAATTAATAGCAAGCTTTAAGGAAAATCCACAAATGACTTATCCAGTCGTCGGTCTTAGAAGAGGAGCACCTGTTATTTTCCCACCAAGCTTTAGGGATAATCTCTTAAGCCTAAAAGAAGACCAAGGTGGTATGATTTTTGCCAAAGACAATCCAATCAATAAGGTAGAGATAGGTTCAGAAGATGAGCTTCTAGATATAGATACCATCGAAGCCTACGAGAAATTAAGGCGTGACCATGAATAAAAATCTAGTAATAGTAAGGGGTGGCGGAGATGTCGCCACAGGGACTATCCAGAAATTAAATAGGGTAGGCTTTGATGTTTTGGTTCTTGAGATAGAAAGGCCAACCTGTATAAGAAGAAATGTGGCGGTAGCCCAGGCAATTTTTGAAGGAGAGATCCAAATAGAGGATATAAAGGCTGTAAGATGTGAAAATATAGAAGAAATCCAGAGGGCCTTTAAAGATAATCTTATAGCTGTCGCAGTAGACCCTGAAGGAAAATATATAAAAGAACTAAGGCCCCTATGTATAATTGATGGGATTCTTGCTAAGAAAAACCTAGGCACAAATATGGATATGGCATCTATTACCATAGGTCTGGGACCAGGATTTGAGGCGGGAAGTGATGTGGATTTAGTAATAGAAACAAATCGTGGCCATGACCTAGGTAGGCTCATTTTTGAGGGTCCTGCAGCTGCAAATACAGGTAATCCTGGTAATATCAATGGCTTTACTACAGAAAGAATCCTAAGATCCCCTGCTTCTGGCAAGGTCCACATAATAAAAGATTTGGGTTCTGTTGTAAAAAAGGGTGATGTCGTAGCAGAAGTTTCCGGCAAAGATGTCCTAGCTGGCCTTGATGGGATGGTTCGTGGCATGATAAATGAAGGATTAGAAGTTTATCAAGGAATGAAAATCGGTGATGTAGACCCAAGAGTGATACCTAAAAATGCTAAAACTATATCAGATAAGGCAAGGCTAATCGGTGGTGGAGCGTTGGAAGGACTTTTGATATTAAAAAGAAGGAAGGGCCTATGAAAGCTGAAATTTTAGAGATAATCTATGAGGAAAATAAAAAAGGCAAAGACGCTGGCCTAGTCTTTCTTATTGAAAATAAGGGGTCAACCCCAGGTGAGGATAATTCCCTTATGGCTGTTCTATCTGATGGAAGTTCTTTTGGGACAATAGGTGGAGGCAAAATCGAAGCTGATGTCATTAGAAGGACTCTCGAAGGCTTTAAAGATGGCAAATCTTTTGAATTTGACTACAATCTTTCAAAAGATGGAGAGCTTAAGATGTCTTGTGGGGGCAATTCTCGTGGCTTTGTCAAATATTTTAAGGCATCAAGCCGCCTTATAATCTTCGGTGCAGGCCATGTATCACAAAAGCTAGCAAGAATTGCCACTAAGACTAATTTTGAAGTAACAGTAATAGATGATAGGGAAGAATTCAAAGATTCTCCTGACTTTGCAGGCATGAAGGAATATTTGGCAGAGTCAATTGATGAAGCTATAGAGAAAATAGACTTCGATAAGGAAAAGACTTATATAGTCCTCTGCACTAGGGGCCACAGCCAAGATGCTGAAATTTTAAGAAATATCCTAGATAAGGAATACAAATATCTAGGAATGATAGGATCAAAAGCTAAGGTAATTTCTGTCTTCAAAGACCTAGAAGAAGAGGGATATGATAGGGAGATCTTAAATAAAATCTACAGCCCAATAGGCCTTGATATAGACAATGGATCAGTAGAAGAGATAGCCATATCCATAATGGCTGAAATCTTGATGATTAAAAACAAAAAATCTGGCCAAAGCCAGAAATTTAATTAGAATAAGATATGAAAATAGACCCGATTTGGGTCTATTAGTTTTATATGCCAAGATCAAGTTTCACTTGGTCACCAGAGTAGAATTTCATCTTATCTTTGTTTAATAAATAATCCTTTATTAATTCGTTATCAAAATCTTCTTTAATTTTTTCAATCAAAGTGTATCTAGCCCAAGCTGCTAGAGAGAGATTTTCTTGTTTTGCAAGAGTTTCTAAGCTTTTTATCTCTTCATCACTAAATTCTATTTTAAGGGTATTCATTATATAAACTCCTATTTTAAAATTTCATCCAGATATTTATAAAATATTTTGAGAGATTTCTTTGATAGCATCTATAGCAGTATCCACTTCATCATTAGTGTTAAAATATGAAAATGAAAACCTAAGAATACCTTGATTTTCTGTGCCAAAGTGCTTGTGGATTAGGGGCCCGCAGTGGGCTCCGGGTCTTACCTGGATATTATAGTCCTCATCAAGGATCAAAGCTATTTCATCAGATGGTATATCTCCTATATTAAAGGATACGATTGGACTTTCTAGGTATTTCCATTCTTTAGAATAGAATTTTATATTTTTGATATCTTCTATTCCCTTATAAAATCTTTTAGCTAAGCTAAGAGTTTTATCATTTATTTTTTCTATTCCTTGGTCAAGGATAAAGTCTATCCCAGCCTTTAGGGCGACTTGTCCAACAAAATTTGGTGTCCCAGGCTCAAAGATTTGCGGGAAGGAAGCTGGCATGCTTTTAGCAAATGAATTTATTCCGCTTCCGCCAGAAAAGACTTGCTTAAAAGAAAAGCTTCCATTTTTTATAAGACCACCAGTCCCGCTTAGGCCGTAGAGGGACTTATGGCCGGTAAAGGCAAAGATGGAATTTTCATATTTTCCTATATCAATATCAACAAGGCCTAGACTCTGGGCTAGGTCTACAATCATTATAAGGTCATTTTCTTTTGCAAAGTCATATAACCTATCAAGGTCGTTGACATTGCCAAGAAGATTTGATGCCGAATTTACTACAAGGTATTTTGTATTTTTTTTAAGCAAGGTTGGAAGGTCCTGATATTTTAGATTGAAATTTTCATCAAAGTCCAAAAATGATAGGCTAGCACCACTTTGGTAGAGGGGACGAAGGACAGAATTGTGCTCTGTAGTCGTCGTTATTACATGGTCATCCTTTTTTATAAGGCTAAGGATAGCAAAATTTAGGGCATAGGTAGCATTTGGGCTAAAGAGAATATCAGAAGGATTTCCTATATGGCATAGACTTGCCAAGGACTTCTTACTTTCAAAAATTGCCATCATGGTATTTTGTGATAAAAGATGACCTGACCTTGATGGATTGCCAAAAGATTCAGCTTCTAATATTTCGATGATTTTTTCTTTTACTGCATCTGGTTTATGGAGACTTGTTGCTGCATTGTCAAAATACATATTTTTCTATTAGCCTCCTTCCATTTTTATCTTTTCCCATTAGAAAAATCCCGTCATAGTCATCTTTTTCAAGTATTTCTAAAGCCTTATCCAAATCTTCTTTATTAATCCTTAGGGCAAAGCCGCAGCCAGCATCTATTTCTGGAGGTAGGGGTATGAGCCTTGCCTTTTTGAAATCTTTGACATTATCAAGGGCTCTGGCTGGGTCTTCAAATTTAGCAAAGGAGAAGAGGATAAATTCTTCTCCTAGCATGGGCTAACTACGTGGTGGCTTCTTAAAATTTCTACAATCTTATACATGTTTGTTATTTCGCCTACAGCTAGTTTTTCTTTTAGCTCGTAATTGCCTAGGCAAAGACCGCAAGAAAGGATTTCTACACCCTTGTCAGCGAGATTTTTGAGATCTTCTATAGTTTTTTCATTATCGCTAGTCAAAAAGACACCCCTATTATAGAAAATCACCTTTTCTGGAAGTACATCTTGTTCTGTAAGGGCGTAGATAAAGCCTTCAAGGAGGCTCTTAGAAAATTCTTCGTCGCCTTTTCCCATCCTATCATCAGATATAGCTACAACATAGGATGATGTATTCATGATAGGAGCATCCTCCATGATTTCGCAAAATTCTCCAGGGTTTTTCTTTAAACTCACCTTATAGACCCCATCCTTGATTTTCTCGCAAGCTGATTCGATTTTTAATTCCTTGGCCATCTTGGCTAGATTTTGCGTAGCAACTTCATTGTCTACAAGGATTTCGAAGTATGTTTCATCTGGATTTTCCTTAATAAGTTTTTTTGTTTCTATTACTGGTATTGGGCAAACTTTTCCTAAACAATCAATTTTTTTCATAACATCTCCTTATTTTACAATTATAGGGTAAGATCTTTTCTTCATAACTTGGCCGATTTGCCAAAAATCTAGACCTTGTTTTTCAAATTCATTTATAATTTTTGTAGCCTCACTTTTTCCGACTGCCACACAAAGGCCTCCTGAAGTTTGTGGGTCAAAGAGGACTTCTTCCATGGCAAAGTCATCAATCATAAACTCGACCTTATCTGATAGGTAGGATCTGTTATTCTGTCCCCCTGAAGTGTAGAGAAATTCTCCTGCAAGGTCCTTAGCTGGACTTAAGATTGGGACTTTTTTGCTATTTACGATGATAGAAAAATCATCTCCAGCCATTTCAGACAGGTGGCCCAAAAGTCCAAAGCCTGTGATATCTGTGGCGGCATGGATATGGTAATTTACAAATATATCCCTAGCATACTTATTAAGCCTTGCCATCTGGCTCACACAAGCCTTAAAGTCATTTTCACTTACAAGGCCCTGGGCATAATTAGCAGTGACTAAGGCTGTGCCGATTTTTTTAGTAAGTAAGATGACATCGCCATCTTCTGGAGTATTATTTTTCCAAATTTTAGATTTTTCTACCTTGCCTGTCACAGATAGGCCGTATTTTATGGTCTTATCATGGATAGAATGGCCTCCTGTAAGGCTTGCCTTAGCCTCAGTAACCTTATCATTGCCACCACGAAGGATTTCTCTTAATATAGCAAAGTCCTCTTCCAGAGGGAAGGTTACAATATTTAGGGCAGAAATCACCTCTCCACCCATGGCATAGACATCGCTTAGGGCATTGGCAGCGGCGATTTGTCCAAAAAGGTATGGATCTTCGACCATGGTAGGGAAAAAGTCCAAGGTCTGAATTATACAAGTCTTACCATCAATGTCTATAACAGCTGCATCATCCTTCTTGTCAAAGCCAACTATTATATCATTCCTCCTGTATGGATTTATATCCTTTAATAGGGAATCTAAATTACCAGCGGCAATTTTTGCATTACAACCGCCGCACACTTCTAAATTTTTCATAAGGCCTCCTTATAATATTTTACCAAATTTTATTAAAAATGAAAAAGAACTTGCAAACAATACCATAGGAATTTGATAAGCATTATCAAAGAATTGAAATATAAATATTTGAAGCTAGTAAAACGTTTGACAAGTAAGCTGATATATTAGATAATAGTGAGGAAAGAAAGATAGGGGAAAAATATGATTTATTTAGATAATGCAGCCACAAGTCTTACAAAACCAGACCTTGTTAAGGAGAGGCTTATAGAAAATTTTGATAAAATTGGAAATCCTTCCAGGGGTTTTAATAAAATAAGTCTAGCAAGTCTTCATATGGTTTTAGATACTAGGAAAAAACTTGCAAGGCTCTTTAATATAAAAGACCCTAGAAGGATTGCCTTCACATCCAACGCTACAGAGGCTTTAAATATTGCTATATCTTCTTTTATTGGCAAGGGAGATCACGTTATAACATCTGTCATTGACCATAATTCAGTCCTCCGTCCCTTGTATTTTAAGGAGGCTGAAGGAGCAGAAATATCCTTTATCGATTTAAAGGATAGGAAAGAGGTCCTACTTGATTATGATTCGATAGAAGCCATGATTAAGCCTAATACCAAGGCCATAATCATAAGCCATGTTTCAAATGTCACTGGCAATATTACAGATTTAGCTTTTATTTCTAAGCTTTGTTCAAAGCATGGCCTTCTTTTAATCGTAGATGCTGCCCAAAGTGCGGGCCTTCTTGATATAGAGGTTAAAAAATACGGCATTGATTGCCTTTGTTTTACAGGTCATAAGGCACTTTTTGCCATGCAGGGCATTGGGGGAATATACATAAGAGAGGGGCTTGTTCCAAAACCTATTAAGGTGGGCGGTGCTGGCTTTGCATCATTTGATAAAAATCATCCGGCACAGATGCCAGATGCCCTAGAAGCAGGCACCTTAAATGGCCACGGGATCTTATCCTTAAATGCTAGTCTAGATTACATAAATGAAATAGGTCTCGCTAATATTAGAGAGAAAGATATTGACTTACTTGCATATTTTACAAAGAGACTTGAAGAAATCCCAGATATTGAAATATTTGGAGCTGCGGATTTGACTAAAAGGGTTGGGATAGTAGCCCTTAGGTCGTCAAAAATTCCTTCAGATAGGCTAGCTCAAATTTTATCTGATGACTATGACATAGCTACAAGGTCTGGTGCACACTGTTCTCCCCTTTGTCACAAGGCCTTGGGGACTGATTCTTGCGGGCTGGTGAGATTTTCCTTTTCATATTTTAATGAGAAAGAAGAGATTGACCAAGCAATCTTAGCCCTTAAGGAGATTTTAGGAGAAAAAGATGATAGTAATAACATTTGATACAACAACTGATGCCATGATGATGGAGGATTTTGCTAAAGCAGGTAATTTTGGGGGAAGGCTTATGCCTATTCCTAACCAAATATCAGCAGGATGCGGCCTAGCCTTTGAGGCGGAAATGATAGATATAAATCAAATAAAAAAGATTTTAGAAGATAAGATGGTCGCTTTTGATAAAATTTATGATCTGGGAGAAGTCAAATGAATTATGTAGGTATAGACATAGGCTCAACTGCAAGCAAGGTCTCTGTCATAGGCGATAAGACCTTTAATTTTGTAAGCCCAACAGGTTGGTCCTCTAAGGAAGTAGCAGGCGACATTAAAACTAGGCTTCTTGAAAGGGGCATAGATGTAACTAGCGATCAGACTCGTGTCACAGCTACAGGCTATGGTAGGGTAAGTGTTGATTACGCTGACTTTGTAATTACAGAAATAACCTGTCATGCCAGAGGGGCTAGGGTTCTTTCAGGAAGCGATAATCTAGCTGTAATAGATGTAGGTGGCCAAGACACCAAGGCCATCCTCATTGAAGATAAGCTGGTATCAGAATTTCAAATGAATGACAAGTGCTCTGCCGGAACTGGCAAATTTATCGAAGTCATGGCCAATAAGCTAGGCCTTGGCATAGATGAATTATTTGACCTAGCCAAGATTGGAGAGCCTATCGCAATTTCTTCTATGTGTACGGTTTTTGCCGAAACAGAAATAACATCCCTTATTGGCGAGGGTAGGAAGAAAGAAGATATAGCAGCAGGAATTGTAGGCTCTGTCGCCCAAAAGGTCATGCAGATGTATAACAAAATTGGAGAAAGCGATGAGCTTATCCTAACGGGTGGCCTTTCAAATGTATCCTACTTTGCAGAGGTCCTCTCAGATCTAATTGGCAAAGAAGTAAAGAATGTTGAAAATGGACAATTTGCTGGCTCTCTTGGAGCAGCATATTTAGCTAAGGAGAAGAAAAAAAGATGAATGAAGTAATAAAAGATTTACCAGAAATATTTGATGAATTTGCTGATGCGAGGAAAAATGCTTTTTTAAGTGTAAAGGAACTAAAGGATAAGGATATACCCCTAGTAGGAGCTTATTGTACATATTTTCCAGTTGAAATCGCTTGGGCAGCAGGTGCAGCAACGGTAGGCCTATGCTCAACTAGCGATGAGACCATTCCAGAAGCAGAAAAAGACCTTCCATCCAATCTCTGCCCGCTTATAAAATCTTCCTACGGCTTCGCCAAAACTGATAAGTGCCCATTTTTCTACTTTTCTGATGTGATAGTAGGTGAGACAACCTGCGATGGCAAAAAGAAAATGTATGAGCTAATGGATGAAATAAAGCCAGTCTATATGATGAACCTACCAAATAAACAAGATGAAAAGGCTAAGAGATATTGGGCAGATGAAGTAGCAGAATTTAAGACCTATATGGAAGATAAACTAGGCGAAAAAATCACAGAAGAGAAATTAAGATCAGCTATAAAGCTTGGCAATGACATAAGAGATGCCCAGAAAAATGTTGCCCAGACCATGAAGCTTGACCCAACACCAATGTCAGGTCTAGACCTCTTTCATGTCACCTACGGTACCCAATTTAAGATGGATAAAAAAGGCCTTGCAGATGAAATAAATGCTCTTGCAAAGAGAATAGTCGATGAATATGACCCATCTACTAGGGAGAAAAAACCAAGAATTGTTGTAACAGGCTGTCCAATGGGAGGAGCTACAGAAAAGGTAATCAAGGCCATCGAGGATAATGGGGGAGTTATAGTATCCTTTGAAAATTGCTCAGGAGAGAAAAATTTCGATAGAAATGTAGATTTAGAAGCTGATGACCTAATAAAATCACTTGCCGATAGGTACATAGACATAGGTTGTTCAGTAATGAGCCCTGATACCAATAGATTTGAACTTCTAGGCAGATTAATTGATGAATATAAGGCAGATGGTGTTGTGGAAATGGACCTTGTAGCTTGCCACACCTACAATGTAGAAAGAGAAAAAATAAAAATATTTGTCCAGGAAGAGAAAAATATCCCATATACCTACGTAGAAACAGACTTCTCATCCCAAGATCTGGGTCAACTTAACACAAGAATGGCCGCCTTTATAGAAATGCTATAGGATAATAATTCCTCTAAAAAATTAGATAAGCTATATATTATAAATAATTTCAGGTCAAATAATATCTTTATAAGCAAATTATGGTATAATATATAGCAAGAATCTAAATTTGATTATATAAAGATAGAGGTATTATATGAACGATTTTTGTTTACTAGGAGATTCTTGTATAGATTTTGATATGCAAGAAATAAAAGATAAAAACATTAGTTTAATCCCAATAAATACAGTTCTAGACGGGGTTGAATATGGCATAAATAAAGAGAGTATTAGCCTAGATAGATTTTACGAGCTTGTTAAAGAAGGTAAAAAGCACACGACAGTTGCAGCCAATCCTTTAACCTATGAGGAATACTTCAGAGGAGTACTTGAAGCAGGCAAGGATATTTTGTATGTAGGATTTTCATCTGGCTTATCTTCATCTTTTGCAAATGCTTCTATAGCTTGTGAAAACCTAAGAGAAGAATTTCCAGATAGAAGAATAGAAATAGTGGATACTCTTGCAGGTTCGACTCAAGAAAGTCTAATTTTAGATATGGCTTACAAATTAAAGGTCAAGGGCCTAGATATGATTGAGATTAAAAAAATCCTTGAGGAGAAAATACCATATATATGGGTAGAATTTGTGGTTGATGACCTAATGTATCTTCAAAAGGGTGGCAGGCTTTCAAAAGGTAAGGCAATCATAGGTCAAGCTATGAAAATTGCACCAATCCTAGTTACAGATAAGGATGGAAAGATAACCCAATATAAGAATGTTAGGGGTAGAAAAAAAGCTATAGCTAAGGTCCTAAAAGACATTGAAGAAAATATAGACACAAATATCTGTGATGAAGTTTACCTATCATATTCATCAAATAGGCAAGAAGCAGAAATTATTAAAGAGGAAATAGAAGACTTAGGTATATCTAAGGTAAATCTCTATGAAATGAGCCTAACCATAGGAGCTCACACAGGACCAGATACCATAGTTTTTGCCTACGCATCAAAAAAAGCAAGAGAATAATTACTAAAGGAGCTAAATTTATTTTTGGCTTCTTTTTTTTATCTTAATGCTAGACTTAAAATTATATCAAAGTATAGTAAGAAAAATAATTATTCCAGCTTATATTTAGCCAGTACTGGCTAGGTAAATTCAAAAAAGAAATGAGGTTATTATGAAAATTATTGGAGACGGCTTAACATTTGATGATTTACTATTAGTACCAGGTCCTTCAGAGGTCCTACCTAATGAAGTTGAAGTAGGAACAAGATTGACTAAGAAAATCAAGCTCAATATTCCACTCATGTCAGCATCCATGGATACAGTTACAGAATCTAGGATGGCCATAGCTATGGCTAGACAAGGCGGCATAGGTATCATCCACAAAAATATGTCCATAGAAGAGCAAGCTAGAGAAGTCGACAGGGTAAAAAGAAGTGAGCATGGGGTTATAACTGATCCTTTCTTCCTTCATCCATACAATACCCTTGCAGATGCTCTAGAAATTATGTCAAATTACAGGATTTCAGGAGTGCCAATAGTAGATGATCAGATGTATCTTAAGGGAATTTTAACCAACCGTGATGTAAGATTCCAAGAAGACCCAAGTGTAATTATTGATGATATAATGACAAAAGATGGCTTGATAGTAGGTCATGTTGGTATTTCAATGACTGATGCTGTCAAAAAGATGGAATCAGGCAAGGTTGAAAAACTACCTATAGTTGATGATGATTTCAAACTTAAGGGCCTTATTACCATCAAGGATATTGAAAAAACTCGCCAATATCCAAACTCAGCTCGTGATGACCACGACAGGTTATTAGTCGGTGCAGGTGTTGGTATTACAGGCGATATGATGGAAAGGGTTGATGCCCTAGTAGAGGCAAAAGTCGATGTAATTGCCCTAGATACAGCCCACGGTCACTCTAAAGGAGTTATGGATGCTGTAAGAAAGATAAAAGCTAAATATCCTGAACTACAAGTTATAGCCGGCAATGTTGCCACAGGCCAAGCTACCAAAGACCTCATAGAAGCTGGAGTAGATTGTGTAAAGGTAGGTATAGGTCCTGGTTCAATATGTACAACTAGGGTTGTAACTGGTGTCGGTGTTCCACAAATATCAGCCATTATCGATTGCTATAAGGCAGCTAAGGAATACGACATTCCAATAATAGCTGATGGTGGTGTTAAATATTCTGGTGATATTACAAAGGCTCTTGCTTGTGGAGCAAGTGTAGTAATGGCAGGATCCCTATTTGCTGGTACTGAAGAATCTCCAGGAGAGACAATCATGTTTGAAGGTAAGCAATTTAAGGAATACCGTGGCATGGGATCTCTTGCAGCCATGAAATCAGGCTCAAGCGATAGGTATTTCCAAAATGATACCAAAAAATATGTCCCAGAAGGAGTAGAAGGTAGGGTAGCCTACAAGGGATCAGTAGGTGATGTCATCTACCAACTTCTCGGAGGCCTAAGGTCTGGTATGGGATATGTTGGTGCCCAAAATCTTGTAGAATTAGAAGAAAAAGCAAGATTTGTCAAAATAAGCCCAGCTTCTCTTGTAGAAAATCACCCTCACGATATTCAAATCACAAGAGAATCTCCAAACTATACTAAAAAATAATTTTCATAAATCACTCTGTCGCTTAAGATCCATCTTTTGTGGCGGGGTGATTTTTCTTTAATAATTCATGGATAAATATTAGATGGTATTTTTAAAAATTCAAAGTATAATACCCACTATACGATATCACATTAAAGTAAAAAGGAGTTCATATGGCTTTATCATTAGCTATGAAAATATTTAAAAATCACTTAATAAAAGGAGAGCTTAAAACAGGGGAAGAAGTTGCAATAAAAATTGACCAGACCCTTACCCAAGATTCGACAGGCACTATGGCCTACCTCCAGCTTGAGGCAATGGATATAGAAAATGTCGCCACAGAAAACTCTCTAGCCTACATAGATCACAATATTTTGCAAGCAGGTTTTGAAAATGCTGACGACCACGAATTTATAAAGTCAGCTGCCAACAAATATGGCATTACCTTTTCAAAGGCAGGTGCAGGTATCTGCCACCAGGTAAATCTAGAGCAATTTGCAAAGCCTGGCCAAACCCTCCTAGGATCTGACTCCCACACGCCTACAGCCGGTGGCCTTGGCCAGCTTGCCATAGGGGCAGGAGGCCTTGAAGTGGCTGTTGCCATGGCTAGGGGTTTTTATTTTGTAAAGGTCCCTAAGGTTTTTAGGGTGAATTTAACCAAGAAGCTAAATAAAAATGCCAATGCCAAGGACATTATCCTTTATATCCTAGGCAAGCTCACCGTAAAGGGTGGTACAGGCTATATCATGGAATATACAGGCGATGGGGTTAAGAGTCTTTCTGTAACAGACAGGGCAACTATCTGCAACATGGGAGCAGAGCTAGGTGCTACCACATCGATTTTCCCATCTGATAAAAACACTTTGGCATATCTTAAGAGCCAAAATAGAGAAGAAGACTATGTTGAAATATCAGCTGACCCAGGAGCCTTTTATGATGAAACTATAGACATAGATTTAAGTAAGATAGTGCCAGCTGTCGCCAAGCCTCATTATCCAGACCAATATGCAGTGGTTGGTGATTTAAAAAAGATAAAGCTTGACCAAGTTGCTATCGGATCTTGTACAAATTCATCCTACATGGACCTAATGAAGGTAGCTGCTATTCTTGATGGCAGGAAGGTTCACCCAGATGTATCCCTAGTTATATCACCAGGTTCTGCTACAATTTTAGAAAAGATTTCAGAAAATGGTGCCCTTGCTACAATGATAAAAGCAGGCGCAAGAATCTTAGAATCAGGCTGTGGTCCATGTATAGGTATGGGTCAAGCACCAAAATCAGATGGCGTTTCCCTAAGGTCCTTTAATAGGAACTTTAAAGGGAGATCTGGCACCATGGATGCGAAGATCTATCTTGCAAGTCCAGAAACCTGTGCAGTAAGTGCAGTCCTAGGATATATAGCAGATCCTAGCGAGCTTGACTATCAGGAAAATTTTCCAAAAGACGTAGATTTTAACCATACAGATGCCTACTTTATAAGACCAGAAGATGACCATACCAAAAGAATTAAAGAAACTATAAAAGGAAAAAATATCAAGCCTTTCCCAAAGGCAAGCAAGGCAAGCGATATAGATAAAAAGGTAGTCTTTAAGGCAGGAGATGGAATAACAACCGATGATATTTGTCCATCAAATGCCAAGCTCTTGCCATTTAGGTCAAATATTGCCTACCTATCCGAATATGCCTTCACAACTAAAATCGACGACTTTAAGAAAAGATGTGAAGACATGGATGGTGGAGTGATCCTTGCAGGCGAAAACTACGGCCAAGGCTCATCCAGAGAGCACGCTGCCCTAATCCCTCTATATCTAGGAATAAAGGCAGTTGTTGCCAAGTCCTTTGCCCGAATTCATAGGTCAAACCTCATAAATAACGCAATTCTTCCACTAGTATTTGAAGACCCTGCAGACTATGATAAAATCGACGAATACGATGATATTAGAATTGTAAATATGAAAGAATCTATAGAAAAAGATTCCTATATCTTAGAAGATTTGACAAAAAATATCAAGATAAAACTAAAATCAGATTTCTCAGAAAGAGAAAAGCAAGTTCTCCTAGATGGAGGCTACCTAGCTTATGCTAAAAATTTAGTATTGGAGTAAGTATGAAAGTAACACTAATAATGGGTGATGGTATAGGCCCAGAAATAAGCCAAGCCATGAAGGAAGTGGTAGGAGCCCTAGACCTTGACCTAGAATTTGAAGAAATAAATGCAGGCCTTTCCGTCTTTGAAAAGGAAGGCACCTATATACCAGAAGCCCTCTTTGAATCCATAAATAAAAACAAAATAGCTATCAAGGGCCCAATTACAACACCAATCGGCCACGGCTTTAGGTCTATAAATGTGGAATTAAGGAAGAAATTTGACCTTTATGCTAATATCAGACCAATCAAGGCTCCAGGTCCATTAGAGTTAAAATTTGATGGTGTAGACATGGTAATCTTCAGAGAAAATACCGAAGACCTCTATACAGGAGTTGAAGAGCAAATTTCAGAAAATGAAGCCCACTCCATAAAGATAATCACAAGAGATAAGTCAGAAAGAATTATAAGGGCTGCCTTTGACTATGCCCAAGCTCAAAACAGGAAAAAGGTGAGTGTCGTAACCAAGGCCAATATAATGAAGCTAACTGACGGCCTCTTCTTAGATGTGGCAAGGGATGTCGCAAAAGCCTATCCAGATATAGAAATGGAAGAAATCCTAGTCGATAACACTGCCATGCAGATGGTCATGCACCCAGAAAGATTTGATGTTCTTGTCACAGAAAACCTCTACGGCGATATCCTATCAGACCTTGGAGCAGGCCTTGTAGGAGGTCTTGGCCTCATGCCAGGAGTTAATAAGGGTAAGGACATTGCAATTTATGAATCAATCCACGGCTCAGCCCCTGATATAGCTGGTCAAAACCTTGCAAATCCTATTGCCATGCTCTTAACCCTCTGCCTAATGCTAGATGATATAGGAGAAAATGCCAAGGCCAAAATGATAAGAGATGCAATCTATAAGACCCTATCAGATAAGGCAAATTACACAAAAGACCTAGGTGGTTCTGCTACTACAAAAGAAATCACTCAAGCGATAATCGACAATCTAGGGGCCTAGGATGGAAATTAATAAATACGTAGGCCCTATCAAAGAACTAAATAATATAGACAAGAGCCTCTATGACAAATTTGATATAAAAAGGGGCCTTAGGAATAAAAATGGGACAGGAGTCCTAGTTGGCATAACCAAGGTGGGGGATGTTTGTGGCTATAAGATAGAAGATGGCAAGAAAATCCCCGCCCATGGCGAGCTTTACTACAAGGGCTATCCCCTAACTAAGCTTGTAAAAGATGTTGAAGATACCCACAGGCTTGGCTTTGAGGAAGTTATTTATCTTTTGATTTTTAATAGCCTAGCCCAAAAAGAAGAGCTTGATGGCTTTAAGCAAATTCTAGCATCAAATATGACCCTACCTAGGGGATTTTTTGAAAACACCATTCTTAACCTCCCAGGAACTGACATAATGAACAAGATGATGGGTTCAATGCTAGCCCTTTATACCTATGACAAGGACCCTGACAATACATCTATTGAAAATGTTCTAGGCCAATCCCTTTCGCTTATCGCAAAGATTCCACTACTTGCCATATATTCCTATCAGGCAAAACTACATAAATTTGGCAGAGAGTCGCTTATAATCCACAATCCAAGCCCAGATAAGTCAATTGCAGAAAATATTCTTTCCATGCTAAGACCTGACCAGGCCTATAGCAAGAAGGAAGCAGAAATCCTAGACCTCTTGCTCATAATCCATGCAGAGCATGGAGGAGGAAATAACTCAGCCTTTGCAACTCACGTCGTATCTTCATCGGGTACAGATACCTACTCATCAATTGTAGCAGGCCTTGCCTCACTCAAGGGCCCTAGACACGGAGGAGCTAATATAAAGGTAAGCAGGATGCTAGATAATATCAAGGAAAATATTAAGGACATTGAAGATGAGTCAGAGATTAAAGCCTATCTAGAAGAGATCCTAGATAAAAAGGTCTTTGACAAGAAGGGCCTAATATATGGCCTAGGCCATGCAGTTTACACCTTATCAGATCCTAGGGAGCTTCTTCTAAAAGAGAAGGCCAAAGAGATAGCAGAGATAAAGGGCAGGATGAAGGACTTCCTCTTTATAGAAAGGGTCGAAAATATTGGGGCAAGGCTTATTAAGGATAGGAAAAACATGGCCTATCTGCCATGTGCCAATGTCGACCTATATTCAGGTTTTGTATATGATATGCTAAATATTCCAAAAGACCTCTACCTACCAATCTTTGCTATAGCAAGGACAGTAGGCTGGTGTGCCCACAGACTCGAGCAAATCGAAGATGAAAAAATCATAAGGCCTGCCTACAAGTCTTTAAATGACAAGAAAGAATACATCCCAATGGATAAAAGGTGAAAAGATTGGGTATAAGTCATTCCGAGGAGTTTATATGAAAGTATCTTATATAAAAGCATTTGAAGACAATTACATTTGGACCTTAGAAAAAGACAATGACATAATCTTAGTTGATCCAGGCGATGCAAAGCCTGCCCTTGAATATTTAGACGGTAAAAATCTTGTGGCAATCTTACTTACCCACAAGCACCTAGACCATGTAGGTGGGGTAGAAGAGCTTAAGAAAAAATATCCAAAGGCTAGAGTCTTTGGACCTATAGAAACAGAAAATCTAAATGATAAGACCCTAAAAGAAGGAGATTCCTTTAGCCTTCTAGACTATGATTTTAAAGTAATAAAGACAGCTGGTCACACCTATGAGCACATTTCTTACTTGGTAGATGGAAGGCTTTTTTGTGGAGATGCCCTATTTTCATCAGGTTGTGGAAGAGTCTTTACAGGAAGATTCGACTTATCTTTTAAGACAATCGATAAAATAAGGTCTCTTCCAGAAGAAACCCTAGTCTACCCAGCCCACGAATATACAATAAAGCACCTCACCTCATCTAAAAATATCATAAAAGAAGACTTCATGGATGAAGAAATAAAAAAGGCAAAAGAAAGCCTAGCTTTAGGCAAGCCAACCCTTCCAACAAGCATAAAAAGAGAATGGAAGATAAACCCACTATTTAAGGTAAAAGATCCTTACGAATTTAAAAACTTTACTAAACTTAAGAATATGGACTGAAAAAACTCCCAAGCTTAGAAAATCTAAGTTAGGGAGTTTTCTTTAGGAAACAGTCATCATCATGGGAATTTATAAAGCCTACCGCCTGGAGGAATGAATATATTGTCGTAGATCCTACAAATTTCATGCCGCGTTTTTTAAGGTCATTTGATAGCTTATCAGAGATTTCTGAAGTGGTCTTATCATTTTCATAGATTATCTCATCTCCTACAAAGCCTTTTAAGTAAGCATAAAAAGACCCGAATTCTTCTTCAATTTGTTTAAAAACCTTAGCATTTGTAATGCTAGCCCTTATCTTTAGCTTATTTCTAATTATATCAGGATTATTTAGAAGCTCGTCTATCTTTGCTTCATCATAGCTTAGTATTTTTTCTAAATCAAATCCATCATAAGCCTTGCGGAAGGCCTCTCTTTTATTTAGAACGATTTCCCAAGAAAGACCTGCCTGAAAGGCTTCTAAAATAAGCATCTCAAATAGATAGACTTCATCAAAATTAGGCTTTCCCCACTCCTCATCGTGGTAGCTCACATAGGTGGGGTTATTAAGATTTACCCAAGAGCATCTTTTCACAATAGTTTTCCTTTCTTTGGCATTTTAAACTTAGCCATAGGATGGCCTTCTAGCTTAAGCAGTTCGTATTTATTATCTATCCCTCCTGCATAACCTGTTAGATTCATATGGCTGCCTATAACCCTATGACAAGGGATGATTATAGAAATAGGATTGGCCCCAACAGCTCCACCCACAGCTTGGCTAGACATAGTTTTTATTTTTCTTTTCTTGGCAATAAGGCTTGCTATTTCCTTGTAGGTCATGACCTTGCCATAGGGGATAGTAAGGAGGATTTCTATTACACTTTTCCTAAAATCACTCATATGAGGCAAGATGAATTTAGGGATAAAACTAGGATCTTTACCCTCAAAGTATAAATCTAGGAAGTTGATGGTATCTTTAAAAATATCAGGCTTATTTTTTAGAAAATCATCCTCGTCAAAAGGAAATGCCTTCTCAAAATAAAGACCAGTAAGAATATTTCCTGCAGAAGTCATAATTATATTATCAAAATTTCTTGGAGTATAGTATTTATATAAGTAATTCATTTTCTTATCGTTCGCTTTCAAAATAATTATACCAGATTAGCGGTATGAATTTAAAATTATAAAGGAGGACCCATGGTTCTAGATCCTATAAACATTGCCCAGGAGGCAATTGACCTAATAAAAGAAAAGATTAATAACCTAAATAAGTTAAATATAATTGTAGCAGGGAAGACGGGAGTTGGTAAGTCTACCCTTATCAATGCTGTTTTTAAGGACAACCTAGCCGAGGAGGGCCTGGGTAAGCCTGTTACCACCCACATGAGAAAGATAAGCAAGGAGGGAGTTCCTCTTAATATTTATGATACCAAGGGTTTTGAGCTTGGAAAAGATGTTCAGGAAGAGGTCAAAGCTGAGATAATATCTACTATTAATAAGGGCCTTAGCAAAAATGACATCAACGAGGCAATCCACTGTATCTGGTATTGTATAAACACTAGCTCAAATAGGGTAGAGCCAGAAGAAATAGAGTGGATAAGGGAGCTCACCCACGAGAATAAGACGACCCAAGTGCCAATCATAATTGTCCTAACCCAGTCAATTTCAAAGAAAAATGCCGAGAAACTTCGTTCTATAATTGAGGATGAAAACCTCGATATCATCCAAGTCGTGCCAGTTCTTGCCAAGGACTTTGAGATAGATGATGTAGGTACAGTCAAATCTTTCGGCCTAGATAGGCTAATAAATATTATGGGACATGCTCTGCCAGAAGAGCTCCAAGACACCCTCCAACACGTACAGATAGCAAATTTAGAAGCAAAAAAGTCAAGAGCAGTTAAGGCTGTAGCTGCAGCAGCCCTAGCTGCCACAGGTCAAGGTGCAGCCCCAATTCCCTTCGCCGATGCCACTTTGTTAATCCCAACCCAAATCGCAATGATAGCATCAATTACAGTCATATTTGGCTTCGATATCAATAAATCAGTTATCGCAGCCCTAGTTTCATCTACCCTAGGATCTGGAGGTGCCACACTTTTGGGAAGAACAGTTGTAGCCAATATAATAAAACTAGTCCCAGGAGCAGGATCTATAGCAGGAGGAGCCATATCAGCAGGCACAGCAGGAGTAATCACAGCAGCCCTAGGCACAGCCTATATAGCTATCATGGAGCAAGTCTTTAAGGGAGAGATGAAAATAGAAGACATCTCAACAAAAGAAGGCAAGGAAAATATCCAGCAAATCTTCAAAGAAAACCTCAAAAATGGCAAGGAAAACTTAATGAAAATCCTTGAAAAGGGTAAGAAGAAATAAATTCAAATAAGAAGCATTTAATAAATAGTTAAAAACAATTTGATCTAACCACATCTAAATCGCTCAATAATCGAGCGATTTTTTGAGTTGTAGTATTGTTTATAAAGTTCATATTTATGGGTATAAAATCAAATATAATAGACATATAAAAACAATATTGAGAGTATGGAAAGGAAATGAAATGACAGAAAAAATCGCAATCCAAGAGACCTATGGCGAAAAATACCAACACTGCTGGGGATGCGGTGTTCAAAATAAAGAAGGCCTCCACCTCAAATCCTACCCAACTGATGATGGAAAAGAAGTAATATGCAAGGTAAAACCAGATAAGATGTACACAGGAGGAGTCCCATTTAACCTTTTCGGCGGTATGATAGCAATGCTATTTGACTGTCACGGCACAGCCAGCGCAGCCTACTTCAACCACCACGCACAGGGCCTAGAACTAACTAAAAACACAGTAATCCAAAGATACATCACAGCCAGACTAGAAGTAGACTTCAAAAAACCAACCCCAATGGATGAAGAAATCATAATCAGGTCAAGCCTAGCAGAACTAGGAGAAAGAAAAGCAATAATAGAAATGACCCTAGAAGCAAAAGGAGAAATAAGAGCCAAAGCCAAAATGGTAGCAGTAAAAATAAAAGACCAATAAAAAGACAAAGCCCTCTGAAATAAAAAATAAGGGGGCTTTTAAGTTTGATAAACAAACGAAAAAGGACAAAATCAAACGCAAGATTCTTGCGTTTGAAACGTAAAAAACACAAAACAAATTGAAGTTTTCGAAGAAAACCCACATTTCCCTTTCTTCGGCCTCAGTTGCAGCCCGTCGGCTCCAGGAGACAAGTCTATTAGAACTGCTTAGAAATTGTTATTCATAAAAATCAAAGAAAAACTATATACACTATTCGTATAAGCAACATGCTGTTAAAAGTGTTTCTATTAATTTAAGCTTGTGTAATTGATCCCTCTGCTACGGTCGGGATAAGGGGAGTAAAAGATATTGGTACAAGGGAAGGAGAAAGTGGTAGAACAGAGAAAAGTAAAACTATGCCGTCACCATCCTCCCTTCTCGAACGAACGTGAGAGAACTCATCGATCCTCTCATATCGGGATATGTAATTACATCGGTATTAGGTGAATATCGTTATTACCTTATATCTACAAAAAGTTTTCGCAGAAAACTATCCTTTCCCTTGCATCGACTTCAGTGGTAAGCCCGTCGGCTCCAGGAGACCAGTCTATTAGAACTACTCCGGCGTTATTATTTACTTAAATCAAAGCGTAAATATATCTTTAAAAATATTAATCAAAACAATCTCAGATTTCTCCGCTCGCTAAACTCGGTCGAAACAAGGGAGGAGAGCAAGCTCGGTCGGATCATTGAAACCCAGCCCTTTGGAAGCGACCCTCCCTTCTCGAACGTAGTGGCAAGCCCGTCGGCTCGTTGAGGGCAAGCCCGTCCGGCTCTTGGAGGACCCCATAGCTATGTATATATAGGGTTCTGTATCTACATCGGCATTAACTAAATATAATCATCACCTTTAAATAAAAAAAGTTTTCGAAGAAAACTTCCCTTTCCATTGCTTCGAGAGCAGTGCAAGTTTGTAGGATCCAGGAGACCGAGTCCGTCCGAATCAACATTCTCCCATTTCGAACTTTGTGAGAAATCTCATGGTTCTTTTAATATAGGGTTCTGTACCTACATCGGTATTAGGTAAATAAAACTATTACCTTCTATAAATATGAAAGTTTTCGAAGAAAAGTCACCCTTCCCTTTCTTCGAGCTCCGTCGAGAAGTCTATTAGAACTGCCAGAGCGTCATTATTTTTTAAAATCAAAGCACAACTATATCTTATAAAATATTAATCAAAACAATCTCAGATTTCTCCGCTCGCTATGCTCGGTAGAAACGAGGGGAAATAAAGTTTTCGCAGAAAACAACCCCATTCCACCCCAAAACGTTTTCTAACAACCAATAAATCACAACCAATTTTAGCTTTCTTGACATTATTTGCAAATAACATAAACAAACCCTTGATTTTGTTTACAAAATCACAATTTTATATTATAATTTAATATATATCTATATGTCTTAACATGAATTTAATCAAATCACATAGTATTTTGTTAAGCTTTTTACTATCTTGCAAAATATTTATAATAAAAGATAATATAGATATACTAAACACAGGAGCAACTAATGGAAAGCATAAAGAAACATCTTCCAAAAATTATAATTATAATTTCATTATTGATGAACGTAGCCTTCGCTTATTTTATCAATAGATACAATATTCTACCAATGAAATACAGGCTACTAGCAATAGGAAGCTCTATTTTGCTTATGCTTATCTATATTCTTTTATACACCAAGGGTAAAATCAAGGGCGCTTTTAATGTGCTCTATTTGATAGCCCTTCTTTTTATTGTCTTAGGCCAGGGAGTTGCCATGTCCTATGCCAATACATCCATCAGGACAATTGATGAAATCAACAAAAATAAGAACATTACAAAAACACAGATGTCCTATATAGTAAGGAAAGATTCTTCATATAAGAGTCTAGAGGATATCAAAGATGCAAGTCTTGCAACATCAGAGGCAGACAATGAAGAAACTATAGATAAGATAATAAGCGAATACAATGACATATATAAGGGAAATTTATCCAAGGTCAAATATGTAGACTACATAACCCTAGCCAAAAGTCTTTTAAGCGGCAAAGAGGAAGTAATCCTCCTCAATGAAGGCTTTAGACAAATAATAGAAGAAAATATTGAAGACTTCGCAGACCAGACCAGAATTCTAGACTCAGTCCTAGTAGAAGGCAAGAGCGAAGAAAAGGAAAAGGAACAAGTCGCAAAAGATGATTCCTTCAATGTATATATATCAGGTATAGACACCTACGGATCCCTATCCACAGTGTCTAGATCAGATGTCAACCTTATAATAAGTGTCAACCCAACAGCAGGCAAGGTCCTAATCACAACCATACCTAGGGATTCCTACGTCGATATCCCAGGCATAGGCAAGGACAAGCTAACCCACGCTGGCCTATATGGAGTAGACAAATCAATAGCAACCCTAGAGGGCCTCTTTGGAGAGGATATAGACTACTATGCCAAGGTCAACTTCACCACCCTAAAAGAATTAATAGACCTCTTAGGTGGAATAGAAGTAGAAAACCCAAGAGCATTTTCAGCAGATGGCTATAATTTCATTCAAGGTAAAAACCACTTAGATGGTACTGCTGCCCTAGTATTTGCCAGAGATAGATACCACCAAGCAGCTGGAGACTTTGACAGAGGCAAGAACCACACTAGGATAATAGAGGCAATTATAAGAAAGATGCTCAGCCCTCAAATGCTCCTAAATTTCGGAGACATAGCGGGTGTAGCACTCAAATCAGTAAACACAAACATGCCTTATGATAAAATGATAGAATTAGTCAATAGACAGCTAGATGAAGGCAAATCATGGAAGATAAAAAGCCAAGCTCTAGAAGGTGCGGGTACCATGGACCTACCATCAGCTCTCATGCCAGATTCTAGATTATATATGATGGTACCAAACGAAGATTCTAAAAACAAAGTTAAGGAAAGTATAGAAGAAAATAACAAGTAGGGGAAGATATGGGTCAGACAACAATACTCATAATGATTTTAACAATTGTATCAAAAATATTTGGATTTGTGAGAGAGTCAGTTATGGCCTCCTTTATAGGAGCTGGTGAGCTAAAGTCTATTTATACTACAGCTATGACCATACCTTATGTTCTTTCTGGGATAGTTGCAACTGGACTTTTATCTTCATATATACCAGTTTATCATAAAGCGATGAATGAAGATGGAGAAGAAAGAGCTAAAGACTTCACTTCCAATTTAATAAATACTTTGTTAATTTATGGAGCAGTAGCAATTGTGCTAGTAATTTTGTTAGCTAGGCCTCTATCTAAATTATTCTCTCCGAAATTAGATGGAGAGGCTCTTGATCTTGCTGTTGATTTTACAAGGATAATGTCTTTATCAATACTAGCTTTTTTATCATCTTCTGTACTTAGTGGATATTTGAATATAAAAGGAAACTTTGTTGATCCTGCAGCAACTGGAATTATTCTAAATATAATTATAATCATTTCTACGATTATTACTGGGAAGTTGGGTAATCCATATATTTTGATTATAGGTACTCTTATAGCTCAGATTTTACAATTTACTAGATTTCCTTTTGCAAGTAAGAAATTAGGTTTTAAATATAAAAGAATATTTAACTTAAATGATATATATATTAAATATCTCATGACAATGATGATCCCTATTATATTATCATCAACTGCTGATCAAGTATCAGTACTGGTAGATAATTCTATGGCATCAGCTTTTTTTGGTGTTGCATCAGTATCAAAGATATTTTATGCTAAGACAATGTTAAATTTTATAACTGGAGTAGTTACTATGACTGTTGCTACAGTGTCATTTCCTGAAATAGCCAGACTTGGTCAAGCAGGAAAAATAGATCAAATGAAAAGCTCAGTATCGTCAGCTATTATTATGACAATGCTTTTAGTAATACCAGCTACATTTGGGATGATGGCTCTAGCTAATCCTATTATAAAGCTTGCTTTTGAAAGAAATGCCTTTACATCAGCTGATACAATAGTCGTTGCAGGGCTTATGTTTTCTTATGGTCCATTTATAATATTTACTTCATTTATAAAAATCTTAGGAAATGCATTTTATTCTGTGGGAGATGCTAAGACGCCTGTAATTATTATTCTTATCCAACAAGCAATAAATATTGTACTGAACTTTATTCTTGTTAAGTTCTTTGGCATTAATGGATTGGCTTTAGCTACAGCAATATCGACGGCTATAGGCACTATCATAATGTTAATAGCCTTTAGTAAGAAAATTGGCAGCTTAAATATTAAGAACAGCCTGATTTCGTTAATGAAAATAACATCATCATCACTTATTATATCAAGTATTTCGGCGATTTTATATAACTTTATGAGTATAAGAGTGGGATTAATATTATCCCTATTATTATCTGTTTCGATAGCTGGAATGATTTATTTACTTCTAATATATTTACTTAGAATTAATGAAGTTAAAGACCTATTAGCTTCTTTTAAGAATAAGATTAGAGAGAAAGGAGAATAGTTTGAAAAGTGGAAAAGGAATATTTAGGAAATTTCTAGTTTTGTTATTTTTTGACATTATAATAATCAATTTTTCATACTTTTTTGCCTTGTATTTTAGGTTCGATTTAGAGTTTTCAGCCATACCTACAGAGTAATTGTCGGCTTTTATCAAATATGCTTTTATAAATACAGCTATTACAATCATTATTTATTCATTATTTAGACTTTATAAGATGATTTTGCAATATGCATCATATAATGAGCTTATTCAGATTAGCTTGGCCTGTATCATATCGCTATTCACTCATATTATAGGTATAACATTATTATTCGAGAGAATGCCAGCCTCATATTTTATATTTGGCTTTATCATTCAATACACTGGCACAGTAGCACTAAGGTTTGCCAAAAAGCTACTTATCCAAGCTAGGTATAATGTACTTAGGAGAGACCCTTCATATAAGAAGGCGATAATAATCGGGGCTGGCTCTGCTGGTCAAACTATAATGGAAGACATTAACAAATCTAATGTTCAAGAAAATACCAGGATAAAGGTAGTAGGATTCATAGATGATGACCCAAGCAAGAAGGGCCGCTATATAGATAATACAATCATATATGGTGATAGAGATAAGATAAAAGAGCTAGTAGATAAGGAATTTGTAGATCTAATCCTAGTAGCCCTACCATCAGCGGCAGAAAGAGATAAGAAAGAAATCCTTAGCATATGCAGTGATACAAATGCAGAGGTAAAGGTCTTACCAGGACTTTATCAACTTGTATCAGGTAAGATATCAGTATCCAAGATGAAGGATGTGGAGATAGAAGACCTTCTAGGTCGTGAACCAGTCAAGATTTTTTCTAACGAAACATATGAATACCTCAATGACCAGGTAGTACTCGTCACAGGAGGGGGTGGCTCGATTGGTTCTGAACTATGTAGGCAGATTGCCCAATATGGTCCTAAGCTTCTTATAATTTTCGATATATACGAAAACAACGCCTACGATATAGAGCAAGAATTAAAAAGGACTCACAAAGACCTCAATTTACTAACCTTAATTGGGTCTGTAAGAGACTACAACAGGGTCAAACAAGTATTTGAAACATATAAGCCTAGCATAGTATTCCATGCTGCAGCCCACAAGCATGTACCATTAATGGAAGTAAGCCCAATGGAAGCTATCAAAAACAATGTCAGAGGTACTTATATAGTAGGACTCTTATCATTAATATATAATGCAAAGCGTTTTGTTCTGATATCTACAGACAAGGCTGTAAACCCTACATCTATAATGGGGGCTACAAAGAGAGTCTGTGAGAAGATAATCCAAGGACTAAACGATGTTAGAGAAAATAAAAATTATAGGATACTAAGCAAGATAGTAGCAAGGGATGGTGACCATACCTTTATAGTCGACCCAGTTACAGAATTAGCTGGCAAATCTCAAAGGACAGAATTTGTAGCAGTACGTTTTGGAAATGTCCTAGGGTCAAATGGTTCAGTAATACCATTGTTCAAAAGACAAATAGCAGAAGGGGGCCCTGTTACAGTTACCCACCCTGATATTATTAGATATTTTATGACAATTAAGGAAGCTGTAAAACTAGTTCTCCAAGCAGGGTCTATTGCTGAGGGTGGCGAAATATTCGTCCTAGATATGGGAGATCCTGTTAAGATTGATGACCTAGCGAGACAGCTAATCAAGCTATCAGGTTATGAACCGGATATAAACATGAAGATAGTCTACACTGGCCTTAGACCAGGAGAAAAGCTCTACGAAGAAAAACTAATGGATGAGGAGAACCTATCAGAAACAGTCCACGAAGGAATATCAGTAGGAAAGCCATTAGATTTCTCAAGGGAAGATTTCTTCAAAGACCTAGAGTCAGTAATAAATGAAGAACACTTAGATAATGATGATATAGTAGAGATAATTAATAAACTTATTACTACATTTATAGGAAAACAAAGGAGTTAAAATGCAAATACCATTTTCGCCACCAGACATATCACAAGCAGAGATAGATGAGGTTGTTGACGCACTCAAATCTGGATGGATAACAACAGGACCAAAAACAAAGAAACTAGAAAAAGAATTAAATCAATTTACTGATACTAACATAGGAGTATGTCTAAATTCACAGACAGCAGCTGCTGAAATGACCCTAAGAGTCCTAGGTATTGGACCTGGAGATGAAGTTATAACAAGTGCTTATACTTACACAGCATCTGCATCTGTAATAGACCATGTAGGCGCTAAAATTGTAATGGTTGATACTCAGGAAGATAGTTTAGAGATGGATTATGAAAAGTTAGAAGAAGCCATTACTGAAAAGACAAAGGTAATTATTCCCGTTGATCTTGCAGGTATACCATGTGACTATGACAAAATCTTTGAAATAGTAGAAAGAAAGAAAAATCTATTTAAAGCAAATAATGAAATCCAAGAAAATTTTGGAAGGATAATTGTAGTTGCTGATACTGCACACTCTTTAGGAGCTGAATATAAGGGTAAGAAGACCGGTTCAGTAGCAGATTTCTCAAACTTCTCCTTCCATGCTGTTAAGAACTTCACTACAGCTGAAGGCGGATACTCTACATGGAAGGATAGTGAAGGATTAGATAATGAAAAATTATACAAGCAATATCAACTTCTATCCTTACATGGTCAATCAAAAGATGCCCTAAGCAAAACAAAACTAGGCTCATGGGAATATGATGTAGTTGGTCCATGGTATAAATGCAACATGACAGATGTCCTAGCTGGAATTGGTCTAGCTCAAGTAAAAAGATACCCAGAGCTTTTAAAAAGACGTAGGGAAATCATTAAAAAATATGATGCAGCATTTAAGCCTTTAGGCATAGAAGTCTTAGACCATTATAACGATATTCATTCATCATCAGGTCATCTTTATATAACAAGAGTACCTGGAATAAGCTTAGAAGATAGAAACTCAATAATAGAAGAAATGGCAAAAGTGGGCATAGCATGTAACGTACATTACAAACCACTTCCTTTATTAACAGCTTATAAAAATTTAGGTTTTGATATAAAAGATTACCCAAATGCCTATAAGCGATATGAAAATGAAATAACACTACCTCTTCATACTAAGCTTACAGATGAAGAAGTTGATTATGTTATTGAGAAATATAGTAAAATAATTGAGACTGACTTTAAAATTTAATTTAATAAATTTAAGGGAGATTTAATTATGAAAAGAGTAATAACATATGGTACATTCGATTTACTTCACTATGGGCACATCAATTTATTAGAAAGAGCAAAAGCTTTAGGAGACTATTTGATTGTTGCTATATCAACAGATGAGTTCAATAGTATAGAAAAGAATAAAAAGACTTATTTTACTTTTGAGCAAAGAAAGAAATTATTAGAAGCATTGAGGTGTGTAGATTTAGTGATTCCTGAAGAAAATTGGGAACAGAAGAGATCAGATGTCCATTTATATCAAGTTGATATCTTCGTAATGGGTGATGATTGGAAAGGTAAATTTGACTTTTTAGAAAAAGAAGGAGTTGAGGTTGTCTATCTACCAAGAACACCAGAAATAAGCACGTCGCAGATAAAGAGAGATTTATTAGACTTTAACGCTTCAAATTAATTTGATTTTTATATCTTAATATTTAAAGATATTTATTTGACAATTATAATAATAAATATTAATTTGAGTTGTGTTTAATTTTGAATTTTAATTTAATATAGGAGAGTAATAATATTGTTAAAAGAATGGGAAGATATCCCCGAATTTATGAGAAACAGTGAAGTTAAGTACTACTATAATTTACTTAAAAAAAAGAAGGTAAGTCTCTTACTAAAACGAATTATTGACATAATTGGAGGAATAATATTATTAATATTATTTTCTATCCCACTGATTGTCATAGCAATCATCATAAAGTTAGACTCTGACGGTCCTATATTTTACAGACAAGAAAGAGTAACTTCTTATGGCAAAATATTTCACATTCACAAATTTAGGACGATGATAAATGAAGCTGATAAGTACGGGACATCAGTAACATTAAAAAATGATGATAGAATTACAAAAGTTGGTATTAAATTAAGAGAATACAGATTAGATGAATTACCTCAAATATTTGATCTCATATATGGTAATATGAGTTTTGTAGGGACCAGGCCTGAAATTACAAAGTATGTAAACCAATATAAACCTGAGTATATGGCAACATTGCTTCTCCCTGCTGGTATAACCAGCGAGACTTCAATAAGATTTAAAGATGAATCAACATTTTTAGAATCTTCTGATAATGTTGATGAAGTTTACATTAATGATATCCTGCCTGTAAAAATGAAGTATAACTTGAAAAGTATAGAGAATTTTTCTATATTAACCGATATGATAACCATCTATAGAACTATTATGGCAGTTTTTGGTAAAAAGTATAATTAGGAGAGTAATTATGAATTATCCAAAGTTTTCAGTGTTAATGTCGCTATATATAAAAGAGAATTATAAATATTTCCAAGAGTGCATGGATAGTATTCTTTCACAGACAATCTTACCCGACGAAATAGTTATTGTATTTGATGGTCCCATATCTGATGAATTGTTCAAAAGTGTGAATAATTATATTGATAAATATCCATATCTAATTAAGGTGATAAATAATAAAGTAAATAAAGGACTAGGTCCAGCATTAGCTGATGGAATTAATGGGTGTACATTTGATTTAGTTGCACGAATGGACACAGATGATATTGCAAGATCTGATCGCTTTGAAAAACAATTAAATATGTTTATTGATGATAAAGAATTAGATATCTGTGGAAGTCATATAATAGAATTTGAAGGCAATATTAAAAATGAGTTATCAAGAAGAAAAGTGCCTTTAACTCATAATGATATATTAAAGTATCAAAAACAGCGAAGTGCTTTTAATCATATGACAGTAATGTATAAGAAAAGTGCTGTTTTAAAAGCGGGTAATTATGAACATTGTCCATTAATGGAAGATGATATGATGTGGATTCGAATGATTTTAGCTGGAGCAAAATGTGCTAATATTGATGATTACCTTGTTTATGCTAGAACAGGTTATTCTATGATTGAACGTCGAGGTGGTTGGGCATATTTTAAAAAATATAGAGATGCTAGGAAAAAAATTTTAAACACTGGATATATCAGCAAGTTGGATTACTTTAAAACTATAATTGTTCAACTCATTGTATCATTGTTGCCAAAAAAAATTAGACTACTAATATTTACTAAATTATTAAGATAGAGGTTACATGAAAAAAATAGCTATATATATATGTAAAATTTTAGAGTATATAAATAAACTAATTCCTAAATCAAATAAAAAAATTGTGTTTTATTCTAATTTAGGATTTAGAGATAATTCGGAAGCTCTATTTGATTATTTAATTTTAAATAATTATCAAGAATTATATGAAATCATTATTGCAAGTAATGATTATAAAGAAATTAAAAAGGTTGATAATGTTAAGTACGTCAATTGTGTAATAGGATTATATTATTTTCTGACATCGAAATACTTTTTTTATTCATTTGGTAAATACCCAATTATGCCATCCAAAAGTCAAGTTGTTGTTAATCTCTGGCATGGCATGCCTCTAAAAAAAATTGGAAATATGGAAAAAGGTAAAGAAAAAAATAAGTATGATTACTTCAATTATGTTTTATCAACAAGTAGTTATTTTGATGAAATTATGAGTAAGTCTTTTAATTGTAGCTCAGATAGAATACTTCATTGTGGTCAACCAAGAACGGATGTATTTTATAGCAATACAATGGAAAGAAATAAATTATTTCAAGGTTATGATAAGATTTTAATTTGGATGCCTACTTTTAGAAATTCAGACATAATTCATGAGTCAAACTCATCCAACGACGACAAAATATTACCGTTGATATCTAGCTATGGTGAAATGAATTTTTTAAATAATATATTGATTGAATATAATAGTTTACTTGTTATAAAGTTGCACCCTATCCAAAGTAAACAAGGATTATCATTTGGTAATTTGTCCAATATAGTTTTTATAGATGAAAAATTCCTAAAAGATAACAATACAAGCTTATACAGTTTTTTACGAGAAACTGATTGCTTGATTACAGATTATTCATCTGTTTATTTTGATTATTTATTAATACAAAAACCTATTATTTTTACTAATAATGATATTGATGATTATAAAGAAAATAGAGGACTTAATTTTAATAATTTGGAAGATATTATGCCTGGTGCGTGTGTAAAAACATTTAATGATCTAATAAATAAAATTAAAGATAATTTGAGGGGCAACGACTATTATTCTGAAAAAAGACGAAGTGTTAATTATATAGTAAATGAATATTCAAATAAAAATAATTGTGAGTTTATTTGTAATTTTATAGGATTAAAAAAGGAGAAGATTTATGGTTAAAGTATTGCATATATTACCAAGAACCCCAGTTGGAGGCGTCGGATCTTTTTTGAAAAATACTCAATTAAGAATTAATAAAGACTATAATTTTGATTACTTGATAATAGAAAATGTTAAAAATTCTAATTTTATTGATTTTGCAAAGAAAAATGAAAGCGAAGTTTATTTACTTGATGAAAAATTAAGTTTATTCAATACTATTAAAATACAAAAGAAGATAAATGCTATACTTAAAAAAAATAAATATGATATTGTACATTTACATTCAGCAAATGTAGCTGCCTTAGTATTTCCGATATGTAAGAATCATGGAATTGAGATCAGAATACTACATTCTCATGCTACTAAATACTCTGATAATTTATTTAAAGCAATTCGCAATTATTTTCTTCAGCTTCCTATGGGCCATTATGCTACACATTATATTGCATGTAGTTCTGCAGCTGGTAAATTTTTATTTAAAAATCATAATTTTAAAGTTGTATATAATGGGATTGATACTAGTATTTTTCAACCTAAATATTATAAAATAAATAATGATGAAATTATTCTAGGGCACGTAGGTAATTTTAATGACCAAAAAAATCACAAATTTTTAATTGAAATTTTCAAAAAAATTCATGAAATTGATAAGAGTTATAAGTTGTGGTTATTTGGTGATGGGAAATTAATGGATGATATTAAAAATAAAGTTAGAGAAAATAATTTAACCGAAAATGTATTTTTCTTTGGTAAAGTAAATGATATTCAAAATTATTACGATAAGATAAACTTGATATTACTACCGTCTTTATATGAAGGGTTTCCACTTGTTGCAATGGAGGCGCAAGCATATGGTATTCCAATAATAGCGTCAGATAGGATAACAAAAGAAATAGATTTTTTTGGGGATACTAGATTTTTAGGAATAAGAAATAAAGATGTACAAAAATGGGTAACTGAGATAATTGCTACTGATTTTTCACAACGTAAAATAAAATCAGAACTATTTAGAAAATCGAAATTTACAATTGATAACACCACTAAACAGTTAGAATTATTTTATGAAGATTGTTTAAAGGGATAGATATGATTTTTTATATAATTATTTTATTTATATTAGTTTTTTTAACAATAAAATGTAGTAATAACTCATTAAAAGGTAGATCAAATATTAAATATGCAATTTTTATTGGTATATTTTTCATGTTAATTTGTGGCCTAAGAGCTGATTCGGTTGGTAATGATACTATAAAATATGTAGAGTTATATAAGGACATAAATTATAGTGCATCAAACATCTTTTTTAATAGATTTGAACCCGGATTTATTTACTTAAATAAAGCTTTAGGTAAATTGAGCATAAATCCTCAAATTATTATTATAATGTCTAGCATAATTATATGGACAGGTATTATTATATTTATTTCTAATAATTCTAAAAATCCTGCAATGAGTTATTTTTTTATTGTAACATTTGGGTATATGGCTTTTTTTATGAGTGGAATTAGAGAAAGTATAGCAATTTCTATATGTTTAATTGGATTTGAATATGTTAAAGAAAAAAGAAAAATTTTGTTTTTCTTATCTATTTTATTAGCTTCTACATTCCATATTAGTGCATTTGTTTTTTTAATCGCCTACCCTGTTTTTAATTTAAAACTAAACGTGTATGTAAAACTTTTAATGATTATTGTAAGTATAATTTTTATGAAACAGTTTGACATCATAATGTTATATGCAATAGAACATATACCTAAATATGCTAGTTATTTAACTACGGAATATAACGATGGGATAATTAGAATTGCTACTGTAATTAATTTATTAATTATTTCAATCATCTACATTGCTTCTAGTTATTATTACAGATATCAGTTTGGAAATGAAAATATATATTCCGGATATTTAAATTTGATTTTTATTGGAATCCCATTATTGATTGTTTCCCTTAGTTTTAATTTATTAGATAGATTTTCTAATTATTTTAATATATTTATTATAATAGTAATTCCTAATATTATTTGTAATAGAGCTAATGTTAATCATAAATTAATATCTTTTATTTCAATGGTATGTTTTTTGATTTATTTTATTTGTGTTCAACTACTGAGACCTGAGTGGAATGGTATTTATCCATATACTTTATTTTGGATGTAAATATATTTTATAATATTAGTAGTGTTATTATATTAAAAAGTTAAATGATTATATTACTCTTAATCATTGAAATTTAAGTCAATTTATTATAAAATAGTAGTTAGATATAGTATTTTTTCATACTAAATTATTATACAAAGAAATATTTACGAGGAGATTTTAATGAACGAACAAGAAATTGATTTATTGGAATTGGGTAAGCAGATTCTTAAGCATAGCTTACTTATTCTGATTTTTGCTATACTATCGGGAGCGGGGGCTTTTGGGCTATCTAAGTATGTGATTAGTCCAAAGTATGAGGCTAATACTTCTATGATTGTTAGCAGCTCTAAGGAACAGACGGACAAGCAAGCAGATGTGGAGCTTAGTCAGATTAATGCTAACAGGGCCCTTGTTTCTACTTATTCTGAGATTGTTAAATCTAGGGGGATTGCTGATAAGGTTATTGCTAACCTTAATCTTGATATGGATTATGAGGAGTTTTCTGGAAAGGTATCTATCGAGCCTGTGAAGGATACTCAGATTATTTCTGTGAAGGTTGTTGATACTATTGCCCAAAGAGCAGCTGATATTGCCAATGAGACTTCTATGATCTTTAAGGATTCTATTACTCAGATTATGAATGTGGACAATGTCCAAATCCTAGATAAGGCGACCTTGCCTGAAGAGCCATCTTCTCCAAAGGTTATGAGAAATACCGCTATTGGTGCTATGCTTGGTTTTATATTAGGTATTGGTATTGCCCTTATTATGGAGCTATCTAATACTAGGGTTAAAACTAGTGAAGAAGTGACTGAGGCATTTGATATTCCTGTGCTTGGTCTTATTCCTGATAAGCACAAGGTAAAAAAGTAGGGGGGAGATTATGGCTAAAAAACATTCATATTACAATTCAAGTCTATATGATGAGGCTATTCGTTCTGTTAGAACTAATATCCAGTTTGCAGATATTGATCACAAAAATAAAATAATTGCTATGACTTCTTCTAAGCCTAGTGAGGGTAAGACTACTGTAGTCTACAAACTTGCCCAATCTTTTGCCGAAAATGGCGAGAGGGTTGTCCTCCTAGATTTCGACCTTAGGGCACCTAAGGTGGGGGTTGTGGCTGGTATTGATAATAACGTGGGTCTTACCAATGTTATTACAGGCAAGCTTGAGCTTGATAGGGCTCTTTATAGGGACAAGGGTCAAGAGAATCTATTCTTGCTTCTTTCAGGTCCTACACCACCTAACCCAGCAGAGATTTTAGCTTCTAACCATATCAAAGACTTGGTCAATGAATTATCCCAGTCTTTTGACTATGTATTTATAGACACACCTCCAGTAGGTCTATTTACAGATGCATCTATTGTGTCTACCTTCTGCGATGGTATGATTTTTTCAATTAAATCCAACGACACCAAAAAGGAAGAGATAGCTAGAGCCCTTGATAATCTAAAGAAGGTCAATGCCAAGGTTATCGGTGCTGTCCTTACCTTTGCTGATGTCAAAGAATTTAATTATAAGGGATACTATTAATGATTGATACACACTGCCATATTATCTATGGCGTGGATGATGGGTCTAGGTCGCTTGAAGAATCGATGAAGATGGTAGAAATCTACCTGGCTAATGGCTTTACAAAAACTATTGCCACAAGCCACTTCGATAGGTCTAGATACATGGTTGACCCTGACGAGATTAGAGAAAAAGCTGCCATTCTTAATGCAGAGATTGCAAAAAGGGGGATGGATTTTAAGATATATCCAGGCCATGAAATCCAAGTAGAGCCCAATACTGTCAAGCTTATAAATGATGGTAGTCTAAACAAACTTGCTGATAGCAGGTATGTCCTATTGGAACTACCCTTTATGAATAAGGCCCTATTCCTTAAGGATTTGATTTTTAATATTCAGCTGGAGGGCTTGGTTCCTATCATTGCCCATGCTGAAAGATATGCCTATGTTAAGGAAAATCCTGACTATCTCCTAGATTTCATTAAGATGGGTGCTCTAATCCAGGTCAATTACTCATCGATAGTTTCAAGCCAAAGGACTACAAGAACCTTACTTGAGAGAGATATGGTCCATTTCCTAGGGACAGATGCCCACCAATCAGAGTGGAGAAGCCCAAATATCAAGGATGAAAAAAGAGAAATTATTGATATAATCGGAGAGGATAAGTTTAAAATCCTTGCAGAAATTAACCCACAAAAGATTTTGGATGATGAGTATATTAGATCAGGATACGACCAGATTAAGGAAGCTAAAAAGAAGAAAAGATCTATATTTGATTTTTGGAGAAAGAAATGAAATTAAGAAATATAATTTTAACTCTTTTTGCCCTTGTCTTGCTTGCATCATGCAGCAAAGAGGAAGAAGTATATGAGAAAAGAGATGTAAAAGTAGAGTCTGTATTTGATAATATAGAAGGCAAAGAGGAAGAAAAGCCAGCCGAAGAAGTTAAGGAAGAAAAGAAGAAAGAAGAGCCTAAGAAGGAAGAAGCTGAGAAACCAGCTGAAAAACCTGAGCAAAACCAAGCTCAAGCTAATAAAAATCATCCTAATCAGCAAACTAGGACAACAAATGTTCTAGCCAACCTAAGAGAAGGCCCAACTTCATTTGAAGAAAACTTTATATTATCAGTGCCAGCTGAAAGCAAAGTGGACTTCCTAGAAGAAATCTACCAAGACGGAGTAGCTTGGTCCAAGGTAAGATTTAACGGACGTGAAGGCTACATCAGATCAGACTTATTAAGATAAGACAAACTTCTCAGACCCAGAGTTGGGTTTGGGGAGTTTTTTTCTTCTCCCTTGTTTCGATTGAGCCTAGCGAGTGGAGAAAACTATTACGCATACATAAATTTTTAGAAATACCTAGAACGATATGTTATTAGTACGATGAGTATATATAGTTGTGCTTTGATTTTAATAAATAACAATGCCTAGGCATATCTAATAGACATGTCTCTGAGAGCCGACGGGCTTGCTACTGAGGTCGATGCAAGGGAATTGTAAGATATACCTAATGCCGATGTAGTTACAGAACCCTTTATTAAAAGAACCATGAGTTCTCTCACTCCGTTCGAGAAGGGAAATGGTGACTACAGAGTTTTCTCTTTTCCCTTGTTTAGACCTAGCTATATTTCCATACCCTTATTTCGACTGTACTGGAGGAATCTTTTGTCTTGCGAAAATATTGAAATAGGTTTATTTGATGAGGTTGGAATTGACACTACGTATTAATACGTAGTATAATTGAAATATAAGATTTCAGAAAGGTAAAAATGGCTATCAAACAAAATGAAATGGTCAAGTTACTAAAAAAACGTGGGTTTGTAAAAGTAGATGGAGGTAAAGGGAGTCATGTAAAAATGACTAAGCCCGGACTTCCAAGACCCATTATTATACCACATGGTGAACTTAAAAAGGGAACTGAGCGTGGTATTTTAAAGGATGCGGGGCTTTTATAGTCCCCATTCTTAAAAAAAGAGGTATATTATGTTCGTTTCTTATCCTGCGATTTTTTATTATACACCAGAAGAATGTGGTTACTTTGTTTACTTTCCAGACTTAGAGGGGGCAGGCACCCAAGGTGATACCATTGAAGATGCCTTATTTATGGCGAGCGATTATCTAGGAATATTAGCAAGTGACCTTGTAGAAACACAAAGCAGACTTCCAAGCAAATCATCAATTAAGGATTTATCAATCAAAGATGACTTTCCTTTCAAAGATGATCCAGAGTTTGATGGCTACTATGATGAGGATAAGTCTTTTGTATCAATGGTATATGTAGATTTGAAGGACTATTTTGCAAGCCAGGAACTTGTGAAAAAAACCCTATCAATTCCTAAATGGTCGAACGATCTAGGAAATAAATTAAATATTAATTTTTCAAAGGTTTTAACTGATGCAATAGTAAGTATTGCTAATGGAAAATAAGTGCTGGGGGCTATTTAAGCCCCTTTATTGATTTGAATATTTTAATTTTTAATGCGTATTTGCGGTAAAATCACTATATTTCTATTTCGTATTTGTAGGTATATGGCATTTATTCTGTTGCGTATTTGTGGTAAAATGATATAAAGTATAATGCGTATTTGTAAGATGGGTGGTTTATATGTTTAAAAGAAAGATTTATAAGGACCTTCTAAATTGGAAGGATTCTTCCAAAGGGACTACAGCTCTCTTGATTGAAGGAGCTAGGCGTGTTGGGAAATCTACTATTGCTGAAGAGTTTGCTAAGGCTGAGTATAAGTCTTATATTTTGATTGATTTTGCTTTTGCACCAGGCCACATTATTGATCTTTTTAAAGATGTTAATGATTTGGACTATGTATTTTTACAGCTGCAATTACACTATGGTGTAGATCTCCATGAGAGAGGGTCTTTGATTATTTTTGATGAGGTTCAATTTAATCCTCTTGCTCGTCAAGCTATAAAAAAGCTTGTTGCCGATGGTAGGTATGATTATATTGAAACTGGGTCACTAATTTCAATCAAGAAAAATGTTGAAGGTATTTTAATTCCTAGTGAAGAGAGGAAAATTGAAATGTTTCCTATGGACTTTGAGGAATTTTTATGGGCTACTGGTGAAGGTGTAACTAATAATATGCTTGAAAAATTCTTCACTAGCAAAAAGCCTCTTGGTGAGGATGCGAATATGAATATGATGAGGCTTTTTAGGCTTTATATGCTTGTGGGTGGTATGCCTCAGGCTATCAAGGCTTATATTGATACTAATAATTTTAGGATGGTGGATCAAGTTAAAAGGGATATAATTAATCTTTATGAGCAGGATTTTTATAAGATTGATCCAAGTGGAAAAATATCTACACTTTTTGATTCGATACCTGCTGAATTGGCTAGAGCTTCATCTAGGTATCAAGTGTCAAGCGTTATTAAAAATTCAAGGGCTAGTGATTTGTTAGAAGAGATTTCTGAGCTTAAAGCGTCTAAAACTGTACTGATAGCCTATAATGCCAATGATCCTAGTACGGGTCTATCTAGAAATTTAAATCTTGATAAGTTCAAGATGTATTTAGCTGATACTGGGCTAATGGTTACTCTTATGTTTAAGGATAGGGATTTCACAGATAATGTTATATATAAGAAGATCCTTTCTAATAAATTGTCATCTAATTTGGGTATGCTTTATGAAAATATTGTCGGACAAACATTCGCTGCAAAAGGATATAAGCTCTTTTACCATACTTATTATGACAAGACTGCAAAGAGGACTTATGACATAGATTATTTGATAACAGAGGCTAATAAGGTAAGTCCTGTAGAGGTAAAATCTTCTAATTATAGGAAGCATACATCTTTGGATGAATTTTCCAAAAAATATTCCAAGAATGTTGGAAATAAGTATGTGATCCATAATAAGGATTTTAAGAAGGAAAAGGACATATACTACCTACCATTTTATATGGCTCAATTTTTGTAGGTGGCATTGGTTAGGATAAGATTATGAGACCGAAAATTAAAATTACTTTAGTTGATAAGAAGGGGGAGTGTCCTTGTCATAAGGGCTATCAGATTGGACAAACTTGGGATTTTGATACTGATAGGGGAGAGTTTTGTTCGCTTGCTATGCATACTCTCTTTCCTATGGTGGATATCCTCCGTTATGGGGGAAAACTTCCTAAGTCTAGGGCTGGGGATGTGCGTTTTGCTTGTCCTGATGCTGATGTAATTAATATTTTTAGATTAGAGAAGATTGATGGATAAAATTTTTATTTATCTTGGTTTGATCAATATACTTGGCCTTGTTTTATATATTCCTTACAAGTCTCTTAGGTCTGGAATTATAAAAAATATTTTGAACTTAATTCTCTATTTGATGGGGATATGTGGTGGGTCTTTGGGACTTATCCTTGCTATTTTGATCTTTGATAGGAATGCAGCTAAGGAAGGGCTTAGCCTAAAAGTATTTGCCTTTGCTAACTTTGTGATTGAGCTTGTTTTGTTTTTGCTTTTTAGAAAGGATATGAGAAGTCTTTCTTTTGATTTTGTCGGATTTTTTGAGGATAAGCCATATTTATTGATATATTTGGGACTTATTAATCTGATAAGTTTTTTAGCCTTTGGCTTTGACAAGTATAGGGCTAACAGAGATAAGCGGAGACTTAAAAATGGACTTTTGCTAGGCCTATCTTTTATTGGTGGAGCTGTCGGTGGCCTTATTGGTATGAAAGTTTTTAGGCATAAAACCAAGAAGGCTTATTATAAAATGGGCCTGCCTCTTATGATTTTGATGCATATTTTACTATTAATATTAATTATGAACACATAATTTTCCAGTATAAAAACATTTGATTTATAATTTTAATCTCTTGCATGAAAATGTTTAGAGATTTTTTATTTATACTTGTATAAATTTTATAAATATGGTACTATAAAAGTAACATAAATAGTACTATAAATGTAACAAAAAAGAAGGGTTTTCTATGATAGAAGTAGAAATAGATAATAGAATCAAAGAATTTAGGAAGGAAATGGGTCTTTCTCAAAATGCTTTGGCAAAAATGGTAGGTCTTAAGCGCAGATCGATAATGGCTTATGAAAATAATACTATAAGCCCGACCCTTGAGACAGCCTATAAGATTTGCAAGGTTTTTGATAAGGACATTAAGGAAGTATTCATATTTAAATAGGAGAAATTATGGGATTATTATTTAATTCAAATGAAGAAATAGAAGAAAAAGTAAAAGAAGCCTTTGGAGATGAGGGAGCCTACCTTGTAGCCTTTAAGCATAATTCTGCCGCTAAGGGACTTATAAAGTTACTCTTAAGCAATTTGTATTATGTATTTGATAGCACTAGGACCTTTATCCTACATTTTGGCCCAAAGGGAATCTATGAATCTGAAATGTCAAATTCACTAAAAAAAGACTTCCTATTCATGGCCCGGAATGAGATAGAGGATATAAGCATAGACTATTCATATAAGAATATTCTTAAAATCAACCACCTAGGCAAAGTCTACCAATACGAAATCCCATATAAGGGCAAGATTTTTGTAAATAATGAGAAAAATATAGAAAAGCTTCTGGATAATGATTGGTATAGGGTTTAAAAACTTATGAAAGAGATCGAAATAATAGATTATTTCCCTGCTTATGATATAAGTTTAGCCTGGTACAAAGACCCACTTACTGTGAAGATGGTTGATGGAGTCCAGAAAGCTTATGAGCTGGATGACCTTATTAGGATGTATACTTATTTATCTAAGCACGGGGACTTATTTTATATAGAATATGATAATAAGCTTATTGGTGATTGTGCTATTTTTGATGATAATATGGTTGCCCTTGTTCTTGATAAGGATTATAGGTGCAATGGTCTTGGTTCTCTTGTTTTGCAAAATTTGATTGATTATGCTAAAGATAAGGGACTTAGATATTTAAAGGCTGAGATTTATGATTTTAATGAGCCTAGTCTTAATTTATTTAGTAAATTTGGCTTTAAAGAGTGCGGAAATGAACTTTATAGGCTTGATTTATAAAATTGTGGCCCAAAGCATCATGCTTTGGGCCTTTGTCTTACTTATTTTCTTTTTCTAGTTTGAATTCCAAGAGGACTGGGTTGTGGTCGCTGTTTACGAAACCTAGTTTTTGGCCCTTTACTTTATTTACTATGACATTTTTGCTGACTATAAAGCCATCTATTATGCATTCGTAGGAGTCGTTTGGGTCGTATGGTTTGTGGTTGAGCCTTGAGGAGTTTGTGTTTTCATCAAAGACTGTTTTGGAATCATCTGACATATACTCATAAGGGAATGGTGATGGATGCCACATGTCTTCTGGTGTGTCTGTTTTGTGACCTTCTCTTAGTTCTTGATTAAAGTCTCCACCTACTATTACGTAATTGCCCTTTTTGTATTCCTCTGCCATGAAGGCTAGGATTTGTTTGGTTTGGGCAAGCCTTCCATTTGAGCCTGATTCGTAGGCATCCAGGTGGGCATTGACAAGGACTAGTTGCTTATCAGTTCCCTCGATTGGTAGGTATGATGCGTTGAATCCTCTTTTTAGGTTGGCGAGCCTTACAGGCCACTTGTGTGGGATTGGTTGTTGGTATCTAAAGGATGATTCGATTTGGTATTTGGAATTTGTATAGATTCCTGAATTTACCTTGCCCATTGGAGGGAAAGGAATTGGTACGAAATTTACCTTGTAATTGTAGGCGAAGGTCGAAATACCATCTAATTTATTGTCGAAAAATTCGACTTCATTTATGTGATAGGTTCTCTTGGAGTCGCTATCTACTTCTTGGAGCAGACATAGGTCTGGGTCGATTTTATTTATGGAGTCTGCTATGCCTGTTAGGGAATTTTCTACATGATCTTTTGATATAGGAAAGACCATCTTGCCCCCATCCATAAAGAAGTCTGTGTCCTTATCTAGGCCAGCATAACCTATGTTCCATGTTAGTAGCTTGTAATCGTGGTCTTGTTGGATTTTTTGATCTCTAGTGCCAGTTACTGCTATTTCTTCTACATCTTTTGGCTTATATTCTGTAATCATCAGATAAACTAAAAGAAGGATAAAGGCTAGTAAGATGATACCTACAAGGCCAAGTAATATTTTTATTGTTTTTTTCATAAGCGCCTCTCTTTTAAAATAAGCTTATCACTTATGAAGAATTTTGTAAATAGTTATAGCTTTAAATTGTGGTAAGATAAATAGGTAAGGAGATTGTATGAAGAAAATTTTATGGGATATAGATGGTACACTTTTAAATTTTGACCTGGCAGAGACCAGGGCGATTTTAGAGTGTTTTGATATATATAGTTTGGATAAGCCAAGTGATGAAATGATTAAGACCTATAAGCTTATAAATAAGTCATATTGGGAAAGACTTGAAAGAGGCGAGGTAAGTAGAGAACAGGTCCTTGTGGGAAGATTTGAGGATTTCTTTGTTGACTATGGGATAGATATGTCTATTGCGAGCGATTTTAATAAGACTTATCAAGAAGAGCTTGGTAAGACCTATGTCTTTAATCCATATGGCAAGGAGATTATCGAAAAACTCCATGGTAAGTATGACCAATATGCTGTGACAAATGGATCTCTTACAGCCCAAAGAGGCAAGCTTGATGGGTCTGGTCTAAATAAGATTTTTATCAAATCTTTTATTTCGGAACTTGTAGGATACGAAAAGCCTGATGAGAGGTTTTTTGACTATGTATTTGACCATATAGGCTCAAGAAATCATGATGATTATGTAATCATTGGTGATTCTTTAACATCAGATATGCTTGGAGGTATTAGGTCTAAGATTAAGACTGTTTGGTTTAATCCAAATGCTTTGGAAAATACATTGAATTTAGATATTGACTATGAGATAAGGTCTCTAAAAGAAGTTGATGGATTGATTGATAAAATATTTGCATAAATTGAATTTTAAAGATAAAAACTGTATAATCTGAACAGATAAGAAATGACATTAGGCCTATATCTTTATTAAGGTATAGGCGAATTTGTTTAAGGAGGAATAATGGATAAGGCTGTGCCCGACCCGGATTTTAAGACAATAGGATACTAGTATAGTGGTGATTCTTTTTGCCATTATACATAAAAGAGAAATGAGGTAAAAATGGCAGAGAGAAGATATGATGTTGATAATCTTAAAAACTTACAAGAAGAAATCAACCAAATGAACCCTGTAGATATCGCCGATAAGCTAGAGATTTTGCCAGAAAAATCTGTAGCAATTTGGATTAAGCTTTTAAACAAGGATCTCTTGGCAGATGCTTTTACAGAATTAAGACCAGAAAATAAGGATAGGATCCTATCTATTTTATCTGAAGAAAATATTAAGGACCTAATCAAAGAACTAGACGAAGATGAGCTTGTAGATACCCTCCAGGAACTACCTGCAAATATGGTTCAAAAGCTAATGACAAGCCATATCGAAGATTCCAGGAGAACTATTATTAACGAGCTATTAGGCTATCCAGAGGAATCTGTTGGTTCTATAATGACAGTTAACTTCCTATCTGTAAAATCTAGTGAATCTCCAGCTAAGGCTATGGAAAAGGTTATGAATTCTGATTTAGATGCTGAAAAGCTAGAGCAAATCTGGGTTACAGATGATTCTTTAGTACTAATAGGATTTGTATTTATAGCCGATCTTATTAGAAATAAAAAGGCGACTATCGAATCTATCACAGAGCCTATAACAGCAGTTGTAAGCCCAACAGATGACCAAGAGGTTGTAGCTAAGCTATCTATCAAATATGACCTAGGAGAGGTGCCAGTTACAGATTCTGAAGGAAGACTAATCGGTATCGTGCCAGCAGAAGATGTTATCGACATTGTTCACGAAGAGATGCAAGAGGACTTTGCCAACGTAACAGGTATTTCTGATCAGTCAGAAACATACCTAGACGAACCAAGCAGGACCATTGCCAAAAATAGGACAACTTGGCTAGTAATTTGTCTAATTACTGCTACAATGACAGGATTTATTATTCAAAGATATGAATCAATACTCGCCAAAGCTGTAGCCCTTACAGCCTATATACCAATGCTGATGGACTCCGGTGGAAACGCTGGAAGCCAGGCATCAACAACAATTATGACTCAATTATACAGTGGCGAGCTATCTGCTAAAGACTTCTTTAAAGTTATTTTTAAGGAAGCTAGGGTAGGAACACTTGTATCCCTAGTCCTTGTGGCTATCAACTTTATAAGGATACTAATAGTAGATAATGTAAGCCTTGCAGTAAATTTAACAGTCTCAATTACATTATTTTTGACAATTGTTATATCAAATATAATTGGTGGAATTTTGCCACTAATCGCTGATAAAGTAAATATAGACCCAACTGTAATGGCTGGACCACTAATAACAACAATCGTAGATACAGGTGTACTTTTAATTTATTTTGAAGTAGCATCAGTGCTTTTGGGTTTATAAATAAATACCGTATACTTATTAATGAGTATGCGGTTTTTTATTTGTATTATTGATATTTCAATCATTATGATGAGGGGTAACTTATAATAATTAAGTATTATAAATAAATATGATAAATTTATTTGACAAATAATAAAAGGGGTTATATAATATGAACTATCAAATACAAAAGCGTTGATGTGGAAGAGTAATTAGGATAATCTTCAAGAGAGCTAGTGGTTGGTGCGAACTAGCAAGATGAAACTAACGAAAATCACCACTGAGTTTTCTTACCGAAAAGTAGGTAAGTGCGGGAGCTCCCGTTACAGAGCTATTCATTAAATGAAACTAAGTGCATCATTAGATGAAAAAGAGTGGTACCGCGGAGTGTAAAAATTTGTTTATTACCCTTCGTCTCTTTAACCAGTAGGGATAAAGAGACGGAGGTTTTTTTATTCCAAAAATAATGGAGGAAATTATGAATTTAAGAAAAAAATTTGCAGTTGGAATGTTACTAGCAGGATTATTTTTATCAGCCTGCGGCAATGAAGGTGGAAACGAAAGCAAAAAGGCAGATGGAGCAAATAAGCAAGAAGCAAGCGAAACTATAAAGCTTGGCAACTCAGCCCCTTTAACAGGTCCTTTATCAATCTATGGTCAAACTACTAATAATGGTATAAAACTTGCCCTAGAAGAAGTAAACGCAAATGGCGGTATACTCGGAAAAAAAGTTGATTGGGTAGAATATGATGATAAGGGTGAGATAACAGATGCTGTTACAAACTACAACAAACTCATGGAAGATAAGGTAGATGCAATCTTTGGTGGAGTACCATCTAAACCAGCCTTAGCCATAGCAGAATCATCTGTTAATGATGGAGTGTTATATATCACTCCAACAGCGACTCAAGCAAACATAACAGAAGGTAAGCCAAATGTATTTAGGACCTGCTTTACAGATCCTTTCCAAGGTGAGGTACTAGCAAACTTCTCAAAGGAAAAGCTAAATGCTAAAAAAGTTGCAATACTACGTAATCAATCATCAGATTTCTCAATGGGAGTTGCTGATGTATTTGAGAAAAAGGCTAAAGAATTAGGCATGGAAGTAGTAGCAGATGAATCATATGGAGATAGCGACACAGACTTTAAGGCTCAGCTTACAAATGTAAGAGGCCAAAACCCAGATGTCCTATTCATACCTGATTATTATGAAAAGGTAGCTTTAATAGCTCCTCAAGTAAAGGAAGCTGGCATTGAAGCTACTCTAGTTGGCGCTGATGGCTGGGATACAGTCCTATCAGTAATGGATGAATCAAGCTTTGCATCATTAGATAATTCATACTTCTCAAACCAATTTACCCTAGAAGACCCATCTGAAGAAGTACAAACATTCTTAAAAAACTATAAAGAAAAATTTGGTGAAAACCCATCAACATTTGCAGCAGAAGGCTATGACACAGTTTACCTATATAAACAAGCCGTAGAAGCAGCAGGAACTACAGAATGGGCTAAGGTAATAGAAGCCCTAAAGAAAGTAGAATTTAAGGGTGTTACAGGATCATTTACCTATGATGAAAACAACAACCCAGTAAAAACTGCTAAGATGATAAGAATAGAAAATGGTGAGTACAAATTCGATAGTGATGCAGGTACTAATAAATAATTATTTGTAAAAATTCATCGAGAATAAAAAGTGAATATTAGCTTTTGCTGGAAAATAATTAATAAGAGACTGGGAAATACAGCAATCGGCGGTAGCATATAATTAAATATCCAAATAAATCTATTTTTATTAAGAAAATATTTGACAAGTAGGTTTTAGGATATATAATATGTAAATATAAATGCTAAGAAATGGAATATTATAAGATAACCTATCTTAAAAGAGAGATATTGGCTGGTGTGAAATATCAAGATGGGCCTTAGAACTAGCCATGAAGCAGCGCATTGAAAGATTAGTAGGTGTAGCCGGGAACTCCCGTTACAGAGTTATTCATTATATGATCAGAGTGCATCGTTTGATGAAGAAGAGTGGTACCGCGGAGCAGGTTAAATTTAGACTAACAAACCCTTCGTCTCTTCTACCATATGGTAGGAAAGACGGAGGTTTTTTTCTACCAAAAATAATTAGGAGGAAAAAATGAACAAGAAAATTATAACCATGATTGCTATAGCAGGAGCAATATTTACAGGATGTGGAAGCGGAACAAATAATAAAAATGTAGCTGATGAGAATACTATAAAAATCGGCTCAACTTTCCCACTAACAGGTCAATACTCCAACTATGGTGTATCAACTGTAAATGGAATTAAGATGGCTGTTGAAGAAATAAATGCCAACGGAGGAATAGATGGTAAAAAGATTAGCCTAGAATCATTGGATGATAAGGGAGAGTTAACAGATTCTGTTACTAGTTATAGAAAGCTTGTAGAAAGTGGGGCGGCAGCTGTAATTGGTACAAATACCTCAAGCCCATCACAGGCTATAGCTGAGGCAAGTCAAGCTGATGGCATACCAGTTATTACCCCAACAGGTACTGAAGAATCAATAACCGTAGGAAAGCCAAATGTCTTTAGGACATGTTTTACAAACCCTTACCAAGGTGATTTATTAGCAATTTATGCAAAAGATAGCTTAAAGGCAAAGACAGCTGCAATCTTAGAAAATACTGCAAGTGATTATTCAACAGGTATAGCTGATGCCTTTGAAAAGAAGGCAGAAGAGCTAGGTATTGAAATAGTTGCCAAGGAATCATATGGGGAAAATGACACAGACTTTAAGGCTCAACTTACAACTATAGCTGGTAAAAATCCTGACGTATTGTTATTGCCAGAATATTATGAGAAATTATCACTTATTACACCACAAGCAAGAAATGCAAATATCAATGCAGCCTTCTTGGGTGGAGATGGCTGGGATGGAATCTTAAAGACAATGGACCCATCAAGCTATGATGTAATTGAAAATTCTTTCTTTACCAATCACTTTAGTATTGAAGATACTGATCCAAAGGTTCAAGAATTTATAAGTAAATACAAGGAAACTTATGGAGAAGATCCTACTGCATTTTCAGCCCTAGGCTATGACACAGTTTATATAATAAAACAAGGTTTTGAAGCAGCCCAGTCTGATTCAAACGCAGATAGATGCGCTGCAATAAAGGGTTTAAATTTTAAAGGCATAACAGGTTCTTTCACCTTTGATGAAAATAACAACCCTAAAAAGGCAGCATCAATTATGAAGATAGAAAAAGGGGAATACAAGTTTGATTCAATTGTTAACCCTAGATAGAAAGAGGAGAGATTAATGGATTTTATTACCCAATTATTTAACGGGCTACAACTAGGCTCTATATATGCCCTTGTAGCCCTAGGGTATACGATGGTTTATGGTATAGCCAAACTTATCAACTTCGCCCACGGCGATATCATAATGGTAGGTGGATATACTGTATTTCTTGCCATCCAATTACCTATATTTAAGGCAGGCTTGCCACTATGGCTTGCTATAGTACCTGCCATATTAGTATGTACGATACTTGGCGTGGTTATAGAAAGAGTAGCCTATAAGCCACTTAGGAATTCTTCAAGAATTTCCTTACTTATAACAACCATAGGTGTGTCCCTATTTTTACAAAACTTATTCGTAAAGATATTTACATCAAGTGCAAAACCTATACCAGGTCTTTTCCCACAAAAGTCTCTAAACTTTGGAGGAGTTCACCTATCACTTGCTACAATAGTTACAATCGTATCAACAATTATTCTAACATATTTATTGAACTTATTTGTAAATAAAACAAAACACGGTAAATCAATGCTAGCTGTAAGTGAAGACTACGGTGCTGCAGAGCTTGTTGGTATAAATGTAAATAAGGTTATGACAATGACCTTTGCTATAGGATCAGCCCTTGCAGGTGTAGCTTCAGTTTTATATGTAGCTAGCTATCCACAGATCCAACCTTTTATGGGATCAATGCTTGGTATTAAGGCCTTTACAGCAGCAGTCCTTGGAGGAATTGGAAGCATACCAGGGGCTGTTATAGGCGGTTTAATCCTAGGTATAATAGAAGTTTTAACCAGAGCTTACCTATCAAGTGCTTATGCAGATGCTATAGTATTTGTAGTATTGATTGTAGTTTTACTAGTAGCTCCAAATGGCTTATTTGGAAAACTAGAGAAAGAAAAGGTGTGATATGTCCAAGAATAGAAAGAAAACTTATCTTATCACAACAGCATTAGTAGTATTATTTTTTGTAATAATCCAAAGTCTAATTGGACTTAATCTTTTAAATAGATATTGGCAAAATATCCTTATACTAATTTGTATAAATATAATAATGGCAACAAGTCTTAACCTAACTGTAGGTGTCTTAGGACAAATTAACCTAGGCCATGCTGGCTTTATGGCAATCGGTGCTTATTCAGCAGCTTTATTTCTTAAAAGCGGTCTAGTAGGTGGATTTTTAGGCTTTATACTTTCTCTTATAATAGCAGGAGTGGTTGCAGCTATATTTGGTGTTTTAATCGGACTTCCTGTTTTAAGGTTAACCGGTGATTATTTAGCCATAGTAACTCTAGCCTTTGGGGAAATTATAAGAGTTTTAATCGAGAACCTAGCTTTTACAGGTGGTGCCCAAGGTCTTGCAGGAATTCCAACAACCAATGATTTCGGCAAATTTTATTTTGTAGCAGCCTTCCTTGTGGCTATGATCTTTACCTATGCTTCTTGCCGTCATGGTAGGGCTGTCTTATCAATAAGAGATAATGAATTGGCAGCCCAAGCTTGCGGTATCAATATCACAAAGTATAAGACCTTTGCCTTTGCCCTATCCGCAGTTTTTGCAGGTATAGCGGGTGCCCTTTATGCTCAAAGCTTTGGGGTATTGGCAGCGAATATATTTAACTACAACAAGTCATTTGACTATCTAGTAATGGTAGTTTTAGGCGGTATGGGATCAATGACAGGTGCAATCTTCTCATCAATAGGTCTAACAATTCTTCCGGAAATATTAAGACCACTTGCTGAATGGAGAATGGTAATCTATGCTCTAATCCTTATAGCTGTTATGATTTATAGACCTCAAGGTCTCTTAGGAAGAAAAGAATTTTCAATAAGAAATCTATTAAAGATAGATAAGTATAAGAAAGGAGATGTTGAAGTTGAATAGTAAAGAAATAATACATGATAATGTGCTTGAAGTAAAAGACCTTAGCATTTCCTTTGGAGGACTTAAGGCAGTATCTGATGTAACTTTTAACCTAAAAAAGGGAGAGCTCTTAGGCCTAATCGGCCCTAACGGAGCTGGTAAAACCACTCTTTTTAATATGTTATCAGGAGTCTATACTCCAACAAGCGGTGAGATTTTACTAGATGGGGAGAAGACTAATGGTATTTCTCCAGATAAGCTTTCTAAGATGGGTGTAGCAAGGACTTTTCAAAATATAAGGCTATTTGATAACCTAACAGTACTAGATAATGTTAAACTTGCCATGAACCAATACATGGACTATGGAGTTCTTAGTGGTATGCTAAGATTTCCTAGCTTCTGGAAGGAAGAAAATGAAGCGACAGAGACAGCTAAGGAAATCTTAAGCCTCTTTAACCTAGAAAAATATTTCAGGGCCTTTGCAGGAAGTCTTCCATATGGTGCCCAAAGAAAGTTAGAAATAGCAAGGGCTATGGCAACAAGACCTAAACTTCTTCTTCTAGATGAGCCTGCAGCTGGTATGAATGAGTCTGAAACTCAAGATCTTATGGATTCTATAAGGGTCATAAGAGAAAAAACCGGAGTTTCAATCCTATTGATAGAGCATGATATGAACCTAGTTTTAGGTATATCAGAAAGACTTATTGTTCTAAACTATGGAGAAATCCTTGCCCAAGGTGATCCTAAAGAAGTAATCTCAAATGAAGAAGTAGTAAGGGCCTATCTTGGCAACTAGAAAGAGGAAATATGAGTATATTAAGAGTTGAAAATTTAAGTGTATATTATGGAAATATCAGGGCTCTTAAGGGTATAAGCCTTAAAGTAGAAGAAGGCGAAGTAGTTTCCTTAATTGGTGCCAATGGTGCAGGCAAAACTACAACCCTTCAGACTATATCTGGTCTTTTGGATGCCAAAGAGGGTGATATTTTCTTTAATGAAAAGTCAATCAAAAAGGAAAAATCTTTCCAAATTACAAGAGAAGGCATTGCACAAGTACCTGAAGGAAGACGTGTATTTGCAGGTCTTTCTGTAGAGGATAATTTAAAACTTGGAACAATAGCTGTGGATAGGTCTGATGAAGAAAATCAAAAAGAACTTAAAAAAATTTACGAGCTTTTCCCAGTTTTAGAGGAAAGAAAAAATCAAAAAGCAGGTACCCTTTCGGGTGGTGAGCAGCAAATGCTAGCTATGGGCAGGGCTCTACTTACTAACCCTAAGGTGCTACTTTTAGATGAGCCTTCAATGGGTCTATCGCCTCTATTTGTAGATAAGATATTTGATACGATTAGGATTTTAAAAGAAGAAGGCAGGACAATCCTACTTGTAGAACAAAATGCAAATCTTGCCCTTGATATAGCCGACAGGGCCTATGTTCTTGAGACAGGAAAGATTGTAAAAGAAGGTAAGGCGAGTGATCTAAAGGCAGATCCAGATGTAAAGGCAGCCTACTTAGGTATATAAAAATAAATCCCAAGACTTTAGGAAGATCCTAAGGTACTTGGGAATTTTTTATTAATAGTTTTTAGCTAAATTATATAGAGTCTTGACATGGACACCTGTTGCTCCTGTTTCATTTATACCTTGTGGAGCTGATAGGTAGGCAGTTCCTGCTATATCAAGGTGTACCCATGGGACTTCTTCGATGAAGTTTTCGATAAATTGGCCAGCTGTTATAGATCCTGCCATTCTGCCACCAGAGTTTTTGACATCGCCATTTTCGCTATTATTATAGGTCTTAAAGAATGGGTCATTTGGAAGTTGCCAAATTTTTTCATCAGAATCTTCGCTTGCTTTTTTAACCTTAGCAAAGGCAGCATCATCATTTGTAACAGCACCTGTATAGGTTTCACCAAGAGCCACTAGGACTGCACCTGTAAGGGTTGCAAGGTCAACTAATAGGCTTGGTTTATATTCTGTAGCTGCGTAATTTACAGCATCTGCGAGGGTAATCCTTCCCTCAGCATCTGTATTATCTACATCTATTGTCATGCCATTTCTTGCTTTGATTATGTCACCTGGCTTATAAGCCCTGCCTGATATTAGGTTTTCGCAGGCTGCAACAATAGCTACAACATTGACTTTAAGCTTATTTGAAGCAATTGCCTTCATTGCACCGATAACTGTACCTGATCCACCCATATCTGAGTTCATAGTCTTCATACCAGCAGATGTTTTAATAGAGTAACCGCCTGCATCATAGGTTAGACCCTTACCAACTAAGGCTAGAGGCTCATTGTCTCCCTTTAGGTATTCCATAACTATAAATTTAGGTTCCTTATCAGATCCCTTAGCTACTTCATAAAAAGCAGTAAGGCCCATATCAAGAATTTCATCCTTGCCATAGATTTTTACATCAACGCCAAGGTCTGATAAATTATCATGGGCAGCTTGGGCTAAAGTTTCTGGGTAGATGTCATTTGACCTTAGATTCACAAGATCTCTTGCTAAAAATTGACCTTCTAAAACATTTGAAAGCTCTTCTAGGTCAGCTTTATATGGTGAAAGGCTTTCATCAAAGTTAATTTCAGAAAGTTTTTGACAAGCTTTTTCGCTCTTGTAGTGGTCAAACTTATATGAAGCCACTATAGAGGCTTCTACTATTGCTAGGCAAAAGTCCTTATCATCAAGGTCTGTATTATTTGCTGAAAATGAAATAGTAGAAATATCCTTATCAGCTAAAAATCTTATAAGTTTAGCGACAGCTTCTTTTAGGACATCCTTAGTAAAGTCTTCCTTTTTGCCAAGTCCTAGTAGGATTTCCCCTTCAGCTTCTACTGGTAATATTTCACCACTTTTAGCCTTAAAAAAATTATGCTTATTATCTTCTTCGATTATAAAATTGATTTTGTTTTCTTTTTGATCATTAAAATTAAAGTTCATAGATCCTCCTTGCTTTTATTTTACTAATTATAAAAATATCTTCACTATAAAAGACTTATTAATAGAAAGTGATATAATTAATTAAAGGAGCTTTTATGAAAAGTAGTGAAGATGATTATATAAAATTAAGGGACGGAACCCACATTTTTTATAAGGAGTATGGCCAGGGTGAAAATCTTTTTCTCCTTCATGGCAATGATGGGGATATGACTTATTTTGAATATCAGATAGGATTTCTATCTAAGTATTTTCATCTTATTTTGATAGATTTTAGGGATCATGGATTTTCTGATAATAATAAGGATAAGCTCAGTTTTGAAATTATGGCTAATGACCTAAAGGAAGTCTACCAGGCTTTGGGCCTTAATAAGGCCCACGTCTTAGGTTTTTCTGATGGGGCAAATCTTGCCCTTGTATTTCACAAGATGTATGGAGAAATGATTGATAAACTCATTCTTAATGCTCCAAATGCGAGATTTGATGGGATTACACCTTTTGCAAAGGTCCTTATGATTTTAGAAAATATAGTCTGGACTATTTTGCCATTTTTTAAAAAGAATAAAAGGGTAGCAAGACTTCTGCTAGGAGATCTTAAGCTTGAAAAGTCGGACCTTAGAGATATTGACAATCCAACTATGATTATTGTTGGGTCTAATGATTTGATAAGGTTATCTCACATAAGAGGTATTGCCCAAAACATTAGAGACTGCAAGCTATATATTATAAAAAACCAGGGTCACAGGTTAGCAAGGAAGGCCCCTGAGATTTTTAACAGGCTTGTTTTAGATTTTTTGAAAGGAGATTAGATGAAGTTAATTAAAAAATATAAGGGAAAATTTATACATTTTATATTTTTGTTTCTTATCTTGATGGCTATATATTATTTAGCCAAGACTGCTACAGGTTTTAAAACGAGTCTCATTCTTGGTATATTTTTGCTAGTGGGTATTATTTATGTCTTTATAAGATTTAAGGATATTTTGATTTCACTGAGAAATAATTATGGAGAACTTGCCCTAAAGCTTGCTAGAGAATACATACAAAGGATCAATTCAATTTTTATTGGATTTTATGGTCTTGGCTTTCTTTTGAGTGTGAATGTGAGTGATAATTTAAATTATTTTCCTTTTAATGAATTTTCTTTTATGACAATTGTCCTTGTTAGGGCTCTGCTTGAATTTGTATTAGGCTTTGTCTTTTTAATTCTAGCAAGATTAGCCTTTGATAGGCAAAAGAAATTTTTAAATATACTTTATCCACTTTTGGCTTTCACTGGATTTTATCTAATTCTAGTAGAGGATACTGTCTTTACCTTGGTTCCTCTTTTCTTGATAGGCTTTATTTCTTATCTAACAAGAGAGGCCCTAATAAAGGATGCTTTTGTATTTAGTGTAGAAGAGATAATCATAGATTCGATTTTTGCAGGCTTTTGGGCTTTTATATACCTTAAAAATATAGTCTCAGATCAGCCTCTAGAAAATTATCCATTCCTAAATAAAATTTTGATTTTTTCAATATTGATAGGTGCTGTTTTATTATGTCTAAAACTTATTCTTCTCTATATGAAAAAGGATGTTTTAATAAGTGATGAGCCAGACATAGGAGAATTTAGGGACTTTGTTCAAAAAAATACTCCGACAGGATCAACTACAGCTGGTCTTGGCTTTTTGAATGATAAGTATATATATTATTACACTAATGAAAATGACGAAAAGCTCATGGCATTTTTATATCAAATAGTAAATAACAAGATTATTGTCATGGGTGAGCCCTTTGGTGATAGGGCATACTTGGATGAGGCTCTGTCAGATTTTATAGAAAGATCCTATATCAAATCACTAAATCCAGTCTTTTATGAAGTGGGTGAGAAATTTACCCTTAATTTGCACGATTATGGGTTTGATTTTATGAAATTTGGTGAAAATGCCCTTATTGACCTCAGTGAATTTTCTTTAGCAGGGAGGAAAAAATCCTCTCTTAGAAATATCCTAAATAGGTTTGAAAAGGATGGTTATAAATTTGATATCTTAGATCCCCCTTATAATGATGACCTCATTGACAGGCTTGAAATTATTTCAGATAAGTGGCTTAAGGGAAGGGAAGAGAAGGGATTTTCCCTAGGATTTTTTGATAGGGATTATTTAAATGAGTCAAGGCTTGGTCTTGTTTATGATAAGGAAGGTGATGTTACTGCCTTTACTAATATTATGCCAAACTATGACCCGGATGTAATGACCATCGATCTTATGAGGTATGACACAGATATGAATGTCAATTCTATGATGGATTATTTATTTTTAAATCTTTTCTTAAAGGCCCAGGATGAGGGAATGAAATATTTTAACCTAGGTATGGCACCTCTAGCCAATGTTGGTAAGTACAAGTCAGCCTATTTGAGCGAGAGGGTTGCAGCCTTTATTTATGGCCACGCCGATAGCATCTATCCATTTAAAGGGCTTAGAAATTATAAATCAAAGTATGCGAGCTTATGGGAGCCAAGGTACACCTGCTTTGGCAAGGGTAATCTGATTCTATCATCACTACTTGCAGTCTTCCTGGCTGATAAGAAGCACAATAAGGATATATAGATGTATGTATACCTGCTTGAAATAAAATTTGTAATCTTTGACGCCTTTTCTCTTAAGGATAAGAGAAGGACTGTGAGGTCAATTTTAGATTATGCTAGAAAGAATTTAAATATTTCTGCAGCAGAAATTTCTGACCTAGATATCCTTAATAAGGCCCATTTGGCCTTTGTAACTATAAGCAATTCAAATAAGGTCGCTAGAAAAATTATTGATGATTTGATAAATAGGATCGAATCTACTTATCCAATAGAAATTTTAGAGAAAAATATAGAAAGATTAGCCTAGTTTTTGGGTATATTTTAAGTGAAAGAAAGGAAGTAAATATGAATTTTTATAAAAAATCACAAGAGATAAAAGACTATTTAATAGAAATAAGAAGAAATCTTCACGAAAATCCTGAAATTGGCTTTGAGATGACTAATACTGTCAAACTTGTCACAGATGAACTTGATAAGATGGGCATTAAATATTCAAAACCAATAGAATCTGGAGTCCTTGCAACAATTGGCAAGGGAGATAGGTGCATACTATTAAGGGCTGACATGGATGCCCTACCTATAAAAGAAGAAGCTGATGTAGTTTGCAAGAGCACAAATGAAAATGGTCACTTGTGCGGTCATGATTTCCATACAGCTATGCTCTTAGGAACAGCTAAGCTACTTAAGGAAAATGAAGACAAGATAAATGGAGTAGTAAAACTAATGTTCCAACCAGCAGAAGAGCTCCTTTCTGGCAGTCAGAAGATGATAGATGCAGGCATACTTGAAAATCCTAAAGTAGAAAAGGCTATGATGGTTCATATGGATACAACTCTTGCACCTGGACTTTATATCAAAAAAGGTGAGATGGCTACATCTAATAACAACTTTAGAATAGAGGTAGAAGGCTACGGAGCCCATGGAGCTATGCCTGAAAAAGGGGTAGACGCAGCCTTTATTGCAGCACAAATTGTAAATGCTCTCCAAGTTTTGGTATCTAGAGAAATATCCTTTAGGGAGGGCGCTGTCCTTACTACAGGCCACATCAGTGCAGGCAATGCCCCCAATATTATCCCAGACAAGGCGATAATTGAGGGAACAACAAGGACATATTCACAAAAAAGCAAGGAACATATCAAGGCTAGGATTCCTGAAATTGCTGATCATATTGCAAAAGCCTTTAGGGGTAAGGCAAGTTTTGAAATACTATCAGATGTACCTGCTATAATAAATGATGATCAAATGGTAGATGATATAGTAGAAGTCTTAAAGGAAATAAAAAAGGAAAATCCAGATTTTAATTATTCTGACAAAGCTGAAGCAGTTACAGCTTCAGATGATTTTGCAAATGTAGCAAAAAATGTGCCAGCTGTTATGATGATGGTAGGTTGTAAGGTAGATGATCAAACAGTTTATCCACTTCACAATGCCAAAGCCAAATTTAATGAAGATGCCATAATCTATGGGCCAACCCTTATGGCAAGTGTTGTTATGAAATATTTGGGAGGAAATAAATGAAAATAATTTGTTATAATAGGTGTTCTACATGCAAGGGCATACTAAAGATGCTTGATGAGAAAAATGTAGAATATGAATTAAGAGATATTAAGGAAGATAATCCGACTAGGGATGAACTTAAAAAGTGGCATGAGGCTACAGACTATGATATCAAGAGATTTTTCAATACTTCAGGCCAAATCTATAGGCAGATGAATCTAAAGGATAAGCTTAAAGAGATGAGTCTTGATGAGAAATATGATCTTTTGGCAACTGATGGCATGCTTGTCAAAAGACCAATTCTTTTTAAGGATGATGGAGAAATTTTAGTTGGTCCTGATGTTAAAAAATATGTAGAAAGCTTATAAATTGATTGATTATTTTGTGAATTGATGTATCATATTAACAAAATAAAGGAATTAATATGAGAAAGAAATTAGAATTATCAGAAAATTTATTGATTGGTTCCTTACTTTTTGGCTTATTTTTTGGGGCGGGAAACTTGATTTTCCCCCTAGAAATAGGTCAGAGGTCGGGAGCTAATTTATTTCCAGTAATAATTGGATTTTTGGCATCAGCTGTAAGCTTGCCAATATTAGCAGTAGTAGCAACAGCAGCAAGCGATAGTGAAAGCTTGTTTGACCTATCAATGGGAGCGGGCAAGAAGTTTGCTTATTTTTTTACCACTCTTTTATACCTAGCCATAGGTCCTGGCTTTGCTATACCAAGAACAGCAACCACCTCCTATGAGGTAATATTTGAAGGCTTTAAGAGTTTTTATAATCCTGTCGGTCTTTTTATATTTTCTGTGGTATTTTTCTTGGCAGTCTTGTTCTTTTCAATTAAAAAGGCAAGCCTAATCGATACCATAGGTAAGTATATGACTCCAATATTTTTAATATTATTGTCCCTTTTATTGGTCCTTTCAATATTTAAACCAATGGGTCCTATTGGGGCTAAAGATGCTGCTCCAAAGTACTTAGTATCACCTTTTGCTGTAGGTTTTGTAGATGGTTATAATACCTTAGATGCACCAGCAGGCCTTGCTTTTGCGATTATAATAATTTCAAATATAAAAAACTTGGGAGTAAGTGACAAGAAATCTATGGCCTTTGAAACCTTTAAATCTGGCATAGTTTGTCTAATAGCTATGTCTATAATATACTCAGGCCTTGCCTTTATGGGGGCAGGAAGTGCAAATATTATGGATGATTTTGAAAATGGAGCTGTAATTTTAGCAAAAATTTCCAGTCATTATCTTGGAGGGCTTGGTCACTTGATTTTGTCAGTTATAGTATTTATAGCTTGCCTAAAGACAGCTATTGGTCTTGTATCAGCCTGTTCTGAGATGTTCGAAGATATGTTTAAGATAAATATTTCTTATAAACAGTATTGTTATATCTTTACTGGCTTATCATTTTTGGTAGCAAATCTTGGCTTAAAACAGATAATATCCTTATCTGTACCAGTCTTGATGTTTATCTATCCTATATCAATTGTCCTAATTATCCTATCAATCTTATCAATTTATATGGGTAAGAGAAAGAGAGTTTACCAAATTACTTTAGGTGTAACAAGCTTATTTGCCCTACTTGACTTTATAAAAGCTTTGCCTGATCCTATAAAAAACATAGGATTATTAGATTCTATTTTGAATTTTGGAGAAAATACTCTTCCAGGATTTAAAATAGGTTTTGCTTGGATAATACCAGCTCTTCTTGCTTTTGTAATTTCATATTTAATTGATAGAAAATATATAAGAAATTGAATTTAAATTATTTGAAAGTATGATATTATTTATATTATGAGAGGAATTATATGAGTGATTTTATACTGAGTGCGACATCTACTGTTGACATAAATAAAGAAATTTTAGATAGGGAAGATATCAGATGGATCGCCTTTAATTATGAAATAGATGGTAAAAATTATAAGGAAGACTTTGGCGAAAGTATTTCCTTTAATGACTTCTATGAAGCAATGAAGGATGGTGCAATGACAAAGACCAGTCAGATAACCTACTCATCTTACATAGAATATTTTGAAAATCTTTTAAAAGAAGATAAGGACATACTTCATTTGACCCTGTCTTCTGGTATTACCGGCGAATATAACCAGGCCCTAATGGCTGTTGATATGCTAAAGGAGAAGTATCCTGAGAGGAAAATCTATGTAGTAGATTCTCTTACTGCCACAGCTTGTCAAGGACTTCTGGTCTTATATTTAAATGACCTTAGAAAATCAGGTTTGTCCATTGAAGAAGTCTATGAGCTTGCCAAAGAAAAAAGAGAATATGTGCACGGCTGGTTTTTTACAAGTGATTTAACCTACCTTGTTAGGGGTGGTAGACTTTCAAAGGCAGCGGGTTCTTTTGGAAATTTATTAAATATTTGCCCACTTATAGAAGTAAACCTTGAAGGAAAGCTACTAGTAAGGGATAAGATAAGAACTAAGAAAAAGGCCACTAAGGCACTTATAGGGCAAATCAAAAACCATATCGCTAAGGATTCATCCTTACCTAAGGAAATCTTCATAGTTCATACCCATTTACATGAGGATGCGGAAGAGTTAAGAGAGACCTTAAGTGAAAAATTTGAAGGCTATGATATAAAAATATACGAAATTGGAACAACAATAGGATCTCACCTAGGACCTGGCACCTTGGGTGCAAGTTTTTGGGGAGATAGGAAAGAAATATAAATTCTAGCGGGCAGGTCTTTGCTAGAATTTTTTATTGAGGAGATATATGAGATTAAGACATAAAGCAAATGCTATACCAAGAATGCAGGAAAGTAAATACATAATATTTGACCCAGAAACCCATAAGGGTAAGTGGAAAGAATTATTTGGAAATGACAAGCCAATAGCTCTTGAGATAGGAGCAGGCAGGGGTGATTTTATAGTGGGCAAGGCATGTGCTGACCCTGACTATAATTACCTAGCCCTTGAGATGAATACAAATGCATTTGTAGTTGCCTGTAGAAAGATAGAAAATGAAGAGCTTACCAATGTTTATGGAATAGTGGGCAAAGCGGAAAATTTACTAGATATGTTTGAAGAAGGTGAACTAGCAAAGATTTATCTAAACTTTTCAACACCTTGGCCAAAAACACGTCACCATAAGAGGAGACTCTCTCATGCCAATTTCTTAAAATTATATGAGAAAATCTGCAAGGAAAATGGTGAAATTGAACTTAAAACTGATAATGAAGCCTTTTTTGATGATTCAATATCCTATATGGAGGAATTTGGAATGGAAGTGATTGAAACAGATAGGGATTTAGCTGAAAATAAATCCATAGTCAGCGAATACGAGAGGAAGTTTAGAAATAAAAACATGCCTATTTATTATCTTAAGGCTAGCTTTAAATAATTTGATTTTTTTAAACTTAAGGTATAATTTTTTAAAAGGATTATTTAAGGAGATTAGATGACAAGTTCAAAAAATAAATTAAGAAAATTTAAAAACAATAGACTAGTTTACAGATTTTTAGGTGTCCTAGTCCTTGTCTTTGCAGCCTATTTTTTTGGCATGAAGGCAAATATCAAGAATGAAACAAAGATTTCATCAGACCTTATAAAGAACCAAATTCTTTCAGTAAAAGAGCTTACTACACTTAAATATAAATATACAAATGTAGGAGCTTTTGAAAATCAAACAGAGTTCTACGGTATGAAAATACCTTTAACTGAAAAGAAATTTATCATCTCTTACGATGGGGAGGTAAATGCTGGTGTAAATCTGGATGAGATTGATGTTAAAGTCGATGAAAAGAATGAAAAGATAACTGTAAAAATGCCTAAAGCTAAGATTTTAAACAACTTCATAGACGAAGATTCGTTAACAATCTTTGATGAAAGAGAATCTATTTTTAACCAATTAAAACTAAATGATTTTTCAGATTTTAGAAAAGATGAAATGAAAAAGACAGAAAAAGAATTAATTGAAAAGGGGTTCTTAGAAGAAGCTGACGAAAAAACAAAGACAGCTATAGAAGAAATTTTAAAAATAAATCCACTTCTAGAAGATTATGAAATTAAATTTAACTAAATAAAGACGCTTAGGATAGGCAACTATTCTAAACGTCTTTTTTAGTTGTGTATTAGTTAATAAGATATTTAATTAAAATCCCATGTTTGCAACAAACTTTCCAATTACATAGCCAAATTTATAGAAAAGTAAGATAAGTAGCAATGCGATAAGAATTTTGTAAGAAGTTGGATAAGATTTTTTATAATTTTTTATGTAGTCCATAATTTTCCTCCATTAAAAGTAAGTATACGTTTTACGATAAAAAGTTCAATTTATGTTGTATTTTAATATCATAGCACCCTAAAGACTATAAGGTCAAATTATATATAAGGGTAAGCAAAGGATAAAGGATTATTTGATGGATAATATAAATTGGCATAGAGTATTTACCAATTTTTGCTAAAATATTTTCTCTTCCTACATAGGAAAAAAAGTTCTTATCTATTAGATAAGATCCCAATGAAAGACCTGCTAAATAGGCGAAAACCCAGGGAAGAAGAGGGAAGTAGTCATTTGAATAAAATTCTAAAGATGGAAAGCCTAGGAAAAATAAATTCCTATCATAAAGAGCCTTGAAAAAGCCAATCTTATAAAGACTTGCACTTGGTATCTTGTAGGAAAAGGTAAAGAGCAAGATAAAAATTGGCCACAATTTTTGACTAAGCTTATCTTTTAAAAGTCCTCCTATTATCATACATAAACCAAGCCCGTTTAAAACTCCCCAGATTATTAGCTGTTCCTTAGCAAAAACATAAGTAATAAGGCTTATAGCAAAACCTAAAATACTGGTTTTGATGCCTCTTGTTATATTTTTCTTTTTAGATAGAAAATTTGAAGTGATGCCTGAAATTAGGAAAAATGAGACAGCAATTGATAATTGCCAGATTTTATTAAATATTGTTCCGTCATAAAATTCTAGTCTCCAGTAATAATTTATATTATAAAATAAATGGAATAAAACCATTGAAATAATAGTAAAGCCCCTAAGGCTGTCGATAATGTGTATTCTTTTCATAAAAACTCCTGTCTTAATTATAACATAAGGTAGAATAAACTTATAAGAAATTTTGGAGGGAAAATGAAAACTTTTGATGATTATTTAGATTATTTGTATGGAAGGAGCGGGTCTAATGGCAAGCCAGGCCTTGATAAGATTAGGATGCTTTTGGATCTACTAGACAATCCACAAGATAAGATACAAACTATTCATATAGCAGGTACTAATGGCAAGGGATCAACAGCAAAAATGCTCGCAAGCGTTTTGGCAAAAAAATATAAGTGTGGCATATTTACCTCTCCTTATATGGAAGAAATCACTGAAGAGATATCTATAAATGGTATAGATATAACAAAAAAAGACTTCATGGCATATACAGACAGGATAAAAGTCTACGTTGATAGATTAGATGAAGAAGGCCACCATGTGACCTATTTTGAATTTATCACGGCTATCATGTTTTTATATTTTTATGAAGAGGGCGTAGATGTAGCAGTTATCGAGGTTGGCCTTGGCGGCATATTTGATTCTACAAATGTAATAAAAAAACCACTTGCTTGTCTAATCACATCTATATCTATGGATCATACAAATATTTTGGGAGATACCTTAGGAGAGATTGCCTCAAATAAGGCAGGAATTATTAAGGAAGGTGTGCCAGTCTATGTTTATCCTCAAAAAGATGAGGCAATGAATGTGATAAGGGATGTGGCAAAGATTAAAAATGCCAAGCTTAGTGTTCTTAATGAAGATGAGATAAAAATTATAAAATCAGATATATCTGGCAATGAATTTATTTATAAAGACCACCATATTAAGACCAGCCTAAGGGGCAGGCATCAAATTCTAAATGCCTCTTTAGCCTTACTTGCCCTAGATGGCCTGAAGGATCAATTTAAGCTAAGCCAAAAAGATATAGAAGAAGGGATATTTGAAGCCTATAATCCTGGTAGGGTTGAGCTTATAAATGAGAATCCAAGAATCCTCGTAGATGGCAGCCACAACAAGGAATCCATAGATGCCCTAATAGAAAGCCTAGGTCAGTTTTCCTATGATAAATTAATAATCGGTTTTTCAGTTTTGGGAGATAAGGACCACAAGTATATCATAGAAAAAATCGGAAAATTAGCAGATAAGCTTGTAATCACCTTTATAGATGATAATCCAAGAGCTCTCGATACTGAGTCCATAAGAAAGGAAGCAGAAGAATTTGTAAAGGATATTGAAATACTTGAAAAAATCGAAGATGCCTATGCTTATACTAAATCTTCTGCAGGAGAAGATGACCTTATAGTTTGGTGTGGGTCCTTATATCTTGTAGGTAAGATTCTTACTATAAACAAGGCAGATAAGTGAAATAACTAAAGATTATATGAATATAAAACTGCTAGTGGCAAATTTTGTCATCTAGCAGTTTTATTTATTTGATAAACTTGGGTGAAAAATTCCGAAGGAAGAGCCTTTTTACCATTTCTTCTTTTAATTGTAAGTATAAATAAGGATTCCCTGGCTCTGGTCATGGCAACATAAAATATTCTTCTTTCTTCTTCCATAGCCACATCTGGATTTTCATCATAATTTATCATAGGAAATTCGTTTTTAATCATATCAATTATAAAAACCCTATCATATTCAAGACCTTTGGACTTATGGATTGTCGTTAATATTAATGGATTTCCCAGAGATAATTTTATTTTGTCTTTTACTAGGCCAATCTTATCATAAAAGTCATTTATATTTTTTAGGCCTTTAGAAAAGTTGATTAAAGACTCTATGTATAGATCTTTATTTACATTTTCTTCAGCAAATTTATTTGACCTTAGCGACGCATAAGATTTGTAAGATAGATAGTTATAAATATATGAGATTTTCCTATCTAGGGATAATTTCCTTATGTGCTTCAATTTTTTTTCAATCTGATAGAGATTTTCTCTTCTATCATAGTCAAGAATATCATAAAAATAAGAAAATACATCAAGCCTAGATGGTTTACTCGCAAGAGCTTCTATCTCGGATTTTTTTAGATAGGTTGATATCTTGTAGTAGATATTTGTAAAAGCTTCAACATCATTAAAATCTTCTGAAAATCTAATCACATCAAAGATATCTTCAATAATTTGAGATTCAAAAAAATTAAGGAAATCTTCGCTAATAGTAAAGTCTATGTCATCTTCTAACAAAAATGAAATAAGGTTAATAGCCGAAATATTATTTCTAAAAATAATGGCATTTGTATTTGTTGGGTCTAAGTTTTTTATAATAAAGTCATACTCATCCTTAGAATCTTTAAGGTATTTAGTTATGATTTTTTCTCCAGAAGTTTTATTACTAATAATATCTTTCTGGTACCTATTTTTATTTAATTTAATAAATTCATTGGCAAGCTTAGAAATATTTGCGCTTGACCTGTGATTTTCATTCATAATTATTATTTCAGAATCAGGGTAGTATTTTTTAAAATTTAAAAGATATTCAGGCTCAGCTGCCCTGAAGGAATAGATAGACTGGTCATCATCGGCTACAACCATCAAGTTATTATTTTTAGACACTATCATATTAAGAATTTTAAATTGCAAAATTGAGCTATCTTGGCCTTCATCTAGCTGAAAATATTTGTATTTTTTTTGTATTGACCTTAAGAGTCTAGGATTTTCTTCAAGGAGCTTTAATGCTATTAATTGCATATCATCAAAATCTATAAAATGATTTTCTTTCTTAAACTTCTCGTACTCATTAAATATTTCTTTGATATTTTTTATCCTTACCTTATCTAGGTATGACAAATCAAGCAGAGCGTTTTTCATGTAAGATGTTTCTGTAAAAAAAGTTTCTACATCTTCCCTTGAAAGTTTTTTATTGTTAATGCTCTTATATATGTCTCTTACCAGGTGGTATTTGTTATAGGAATCACTTGCTTCGATGAGTCTTAATTCTCTATTATATTTTTTTAGGTAATTTCTTATAATTAGGTAGCAAAAGGCGTGGATTGTCATGAAATTACTATCGCTTGTCCCAAATCGATTTTTCATATCTTGTGATTGGGTTTTTGAAAAAGTTAGGGTTAAAATTTTTTGTGAATCAACATTTTTTGATAAAATTTTAATCCTTTCTAAAAGCATAGTAGTCTTGCCTGCACCAGGCACTGCAAGGACTAGACAAGGTCCATCCTTAAATTCTGCTGCCTTTTTTTGTATGTTAGTTAAGTTCATATTATTATTTTACCATATTTAATTTTTTTAAAATGTGATACAATAGAAGTAGAATAATAATATGGGGGAAAATATGCTTACAACACAATTTTTAAAATCAAGAACTTCAACAAGAGATTTCAAAGACACTAAACTTGATGAAGGAACATTAGAAAAAGTTTACAAAATGGTAGATGAGGAAATAGTAAAGTTAGGTAAGGATGACCTAGCCTTTATAGTACAAAGCGATGGAGAAAGCGTTTATAAGGCGCTTGATGGTCTAGCTGGCTATAGGGGAGTAATGATCAAGGCACCAGCCTATCTTGCCCTAAATACTCTAAATGACAATCCAGCTTCACTTGTAAAAGGAGCTTATGGAGTAGAAGAATTAATCACAAAGCTAAATGCTTTAGGGCTTGGCACTTGCTGGATTACAGTAAGTGATGTAGACCCTGATGTGAAAAAATCTATCTTTAACTATGATGGTGGCCACTTAAATCTATTACTAGCAGTTGGATATCCAGTAGATGAAAGTGTTAGAGAACACCAATTTGATGATAGACTTGGAATCGGTGAATTTGTTTACATGGATAGGTTAGGAAATTCAGCAACAAACGAAGACTTAGAGCAAAGAGGCCTAGAAGATATATTTGCTTATGCTAGATTTGCACCATCAGCCTACAATGCTCAACCTTGGAGATTTGTAGTTGTAGATGATTTAATAAATCTATACATCAAAGACTACAAGGGAGATGTTAACCTACTAGATGCAGGTATAATAATGTATTATATAGACAAACTAGGAGAATCTATCTCAATGGGTTCAAATTGGGAAATAGAACCTAAGATAAATAATGACGAATACGTCTATATAGCTAGCAAAAGACTATAAGATAAGGGCGCTTTGGCGTCCTTTTTTAAGGAGAGTGATATATTGATTAGAATATACAATGAAAAACAATTTGAAAAAATGAGGGCTGCTGCAGAAATTTTGTGTAAAACCCACCTAGCTCTCAGAAAAGTTATAAAAGAGGGCAGAACAACCCTAGAATTAGATAAATTTGCAAATAAATTTATAATAGACCACTGCAAGGCTATCCCTGCTCAGCTTGGTTATAGCGGATTTCCTTTTACCCTTTGTACATCTGTAAATGATGAAATCTGCCATGGCTATCCTACAGATAGGCCTTTAAAAGAGGGAGATATCTTATCAATAGATAATGTTGTAAACCTTGATGGAGGGCTTGCTGACTCTTGCTGGACTTATACGATCGGTAAGATGAGTGAGGAAGATCAAAAGCTAGTAGATGTGAATCTCGAATCCCTAAATAGGGCTATTAAAGTAGCTGTACCTGGAAACAGGATAGGTGATATTGGAGCTGCCATCCAAGCATATGTAGAGGGTGAAAATGGATTTTCTGTAATAAGAGATTTTATAGGCCATGGAATTGGTAAGGAAATGCATGAAGACCCACAAGTTCCTCACTACGGAATAGCTGGACGTGGTCCAAGGATTCAAGCGGGAATGGTATTTACAATTGAACCAATGATCGCTATCGGTGATTGGCATATGAAGCTTGATGATAATGGCTGGACTGCAAGAACAGTTGATGGTTCAAAGGTAAGCCAATTTGAACACCAATTAATAATCCATGAAGATGGCCCAGAAATTATAACTGACCAAAGCAAATACTCTTTAGATGAGAGCGACCTAGAGTTTATTGAAAATTATAAATTTTAAATAAAAAATCTACCTGCGAGGGTAGATTTTTTATTTATCTAAATTAAGTTTTATTTGATTTTTAGTTTTTTCTCTTTCTTTCATTTTGTCATTATAACATGATCTGCAAAGGGGTTCATACAGATTTTGGGCTCCGATTTGGATTCTTGAATCATCGCTTGATTTCCTATAAGATGCCCAAGCATCTTCTCCACATGATGCACAAATGGCATGGTGTTTTATAAGTTCATCAGCTAGGGGCATAATCTCTTTTATAATCTCAAATGGTCTAGTCTTATAGTCCATATCAAGGCCTGATACTACGATTGTGATATTCATAGCCATTAACTTATTAAATATATCCACTACTTCGCTAGGATCATTTGGGAAAAATTGCAATTCGTCAATACCTATAGCATCTATCTCATGGTCTCTGGCATAGTTTAGGATTTCATTTAAATCTTCAACTTTTATGGCATCAAGACTTAAGTTATCGTGAGTTACTATTTGCTTGTCTCCATCTCTATCATCTATTGATGGTTTAAAAGCGACAACCTTGTAGTTTGCAATGTTCATCCTATAAAGCTCTCTCCAAAGGGAGGTTGTCTTACCTGAAAACATTGAGCCGGTATGAACTATCAATTTTCCTTGTTTTTTCATATTTCTATACATTATACGTTAAATTTAAAGTTTACTACATCGCCATCTTGCATGATATATTCCTTACCTTCCATGCGGAGCTTACCCATTTCCTTGGCGTGGTTGACAGAGCCAGCTTCTATTAGGTCTTCGTAAGAAATTATATCAGCCATGATGAAGCCTCTTGAGATATCTGTATGGATTTTACCAGCTGCATCAACTGCCTTGGTACCCTTGGTAATTGTCCAAGCACGAGTTTCCATTTCACCTGTTGTTAGGAAGGAAATTAGGTTTAGGGTATTGTAGGAATCTTTTATAACTTTATCTGTACCAGATTCTTCAAGACCAATCATCGCAAGGAATTCTTCTCTTTCTTCTTCTGTATCAAGTTCTGAGATTTCTTGCTCAATTTTTGCAGATACTACTGATACTTCAGCATTTTCTGTCTTAGCAAATTCTCTTACCTTTTCAACATATGGATTTCCTTCTCCATCATTTGCTGCATCATCTTCATTGACATTACATACATAAATTATTGGCTTGGTTGATAGGAGTTGGTAGCTTCTTAGAAGTTTTTTCTCCTCATCGTTGAGTTCTAGGATCCTTGCGGACTTTCCTGCTTCAAGGACTTCGACGATTTTTTCTAAAACTTCAACCTCAGCTCTGGCTGACTTATCAGCCCTTGCTACTTTTCTTTTCTTTTCAAGAACCTTATCTACGAGTTCAAGGTCAGCTAATATTAGCTCGAGGTTGATTGTTTCTATATCACGTAAGGGATCTACTGACCCATCAACGTGGGTTACATTTGGGTCATCAAAGCATCTTAAAACTTCTACTATTGCATCAGTTTCCCTGATATTTGATAAAAATTTGTTACCCAAACCTTCACCCTTACTTGCACCTTTTACAAGGCCAGCTATATCGTAGAATTCAACTACTGCTGGTAGGATTCTTTTTGAATTAGAAATTTTTGATAAGGCTTCTAATCTTTCATCAGGTACATTTACAAGTCCCACATTTGGATCTATTGTAGCGAAAGGATAATTTGCTACTAGGGCACCTGCTTTTGTAATGGCATTAAATAATGTTGATTTACCAACATTAGGTAGGCCGACTATTCCAAGTTTCATCTTATTCACACTCTCTTTACTCTTATTTCTATAACGATAATATTATAATGGATTTAAAGAAAAAATCAATTGTATTAAGCTCTTATTATCTGTTATCTCTATTACAATACAAATAGCAATTATCGTAAATAAGGATAAAGTATTATTATAAGCAAATGTATTTAATCATAAGGAGATTTTATGAATATAAATAGTAGAATAGAAAAATTAAGAAAAATGATGCAAGATAGGAAAATTGATGCCTATATCATTCCAACATCAGATCCTCACCAATCAGAGTATTTAGCTGATTATTACAAGACTAGAGAATTTATCTCAGGCTTTACTGGCTCTGCTGGAACTGCTGTTGTTACCCTTAAAGAAGCGAAATTATGGACAGATTCAAGATATTTCTTGCAAGCAAATAAAGAGCTAGCCAACTCTGAATTTGAGCTAATGAAAATTGGGGTAGAGGGATATCCAAGTATATTAGAATATTTGGATGCTAATATTCCAGAATTTGGCAAAATAGGCTTTGATGGCCAGTGTTATTCTGTAACAGGTTATAAGGAGCTTTCAGAAAATATGGGAGCTAGGGTATTGGTATCAGACCTAGACTATATATCAAAAATCTGGCAAGATAGGCCTACTTTACCAAAGGATAAGGTTTGGATTCATGAAGAAAAATATTCAGGCCAAAGTCTTTCTGAAAAATTAAGCATCTTGAGAGAAAAAATACAAAATCAAGGTTATGATTACACCTTTATTGGCAGTCCAGAAGATATTTGCTACTTATTAAATATCAGGGGCAATGATGTAGATTACAACCCAGTAGTTTTATCTTATATGCTAATTTCTGAAGAGAAGGCCTATCTATGTATTGATGAAGATAAGCTAGATAGTGATGTTAAATCTTACTTGGAAGAAAGTGGAATCACAATTTATTCATATGGATATATTTACCAACTCCTTAAAAATATTGAAGGAAAAAATAGGATTTACTTAGATCCAAATAGAACAAATGTCTCCATTTATGATTCAATAAATGCAAATGTAAAGATTGGCCAAGGAACTAACTTTACAACCTATATGAAGGCCATAAAGACAGATAAGGAAATAGAAAATATTAAAAAGGCCTATATCTACGATGGGGTAAGTCTTGTTAAATTCTTTAATTGGCTTGAAATTGGTGCTAAGACAGGCAGTCTTAATGAGCTTGTGGCTAGCAAAAAACTCCATGATCTAAGAGCTGAAAATGAATCCTTTATCGAAGATTCTTTTGAAACTATAGCAGGCTATAAGGAAAATGCTGCAATAGTCCACTATGCTCCATCAGTTACTGGTTCAAAGACAATAGAGAGTCTTGGAATGATTCTAGTGGATTCAGGTGGTCACTATAAAGAGGGCACTACAGATATTACAAGAACAGTAGCATTAGGAAACTTAAAAGAAGATGAGAAAATCGACTACACACTCGTTCTAAAATCATTCTTGACCTTATTTTTAGCCAAGTTTAAAAATAAAACCAAGGGTGATAGGCTCGATGCTTTAGCAAAATATCCTCTATGGAAAGCTGGCAAGGACTTCTTCCACGGAACAGGCCATGGAGTAGGCTATGTCCTTACAGTTCACGAAGGGCCACAAGCTATTTCAGAGAAAAATAGGGTGGAATTTGTAGAAAATATGACCACATCAATAGAGCCAGGTCTTTATATAGAAGATTCTCACGGTATCAGGATTGAAAATGAAGCCTATGTTAAAAAAGCTTTTGAAAATGAATTTGGATCATTTTTAGAATTTGAAAGTCTAACCATTGTTCCAATTGATACCAGACCAGTAAAGATTTCTATGCTAACAAGTGAAGAGATTGATTGGTTAAATGCTTATAATAAAAAGTGTTATGACCTTTTAAGTCCATATCTTGATGGCGATGACCTAGAATATTTGAAGGAGAGATGTAAGGAAATTTGACAAGCAAAAGATTAAGAGAAAAACTCAAGGAATTACCTGACAAACCCGGTGTATATATAATGAGAAATGTAGATGGTGATATAATTTATGTCGGCAAGGCTATTTCTCTAAAAAGAAGGGTTAGGCAATACTTTGATAACAACAAGAACAAGGGTGCTAAGGTTCTTGCTATGGTTAGCCATATCCAGGACTTCGAATATATCATTGTTCAAAATGAAGTCGAAGCCCTAGTTCTTGAATCTAACTTAATAAAGAAAAACAGACCGAAATATAATATTGTCCTAAGAGATGACAAGCAATATCCATATATCAAGATTACTAGAGAAAAATTTCCCAGAATTCAAAAGGTAAGACAGGTTAAAAAGGATGGGGCAGATTATTTCGGTCCCTATCCTGATGCCTATGCTGTAAATGATGCTATAGATTTGTTTAACCTATATTATCCTTTTAGGACTTGCAATCTTAACTTTGACAAGGGTCAAAGACTAGATAGACCATGCCTTAATTATTTTATAAAACGATGCAAGGGGCCATGTATAGACAAGGAAGATGAGACTAGATATCTTCAAGCTATGGATGATGTGAGGCGTTTTTTAGACCATAAGGATAGAACGATACCTGATAAGGTACTTTCCTTAATGAATGAGGAAAGTTCAAAATTAAACTTTGAGATGGCAGCTAAATATAGGGATTGGTATAGGGCTCTTTCTATAATTTCTGAAAAGCAGTTTGTAACAGAGACAACAGGCGAAGATATAGATATAATTGCTATGTCTAAGGGCATTTCAACAATCATCATGCAGGTATTTTTCATGAGAAAGGGCCAGATTGTTGATAGAGAACATTTTGTAATAAAAAATGAATTTGCTGATAGTGAGGCAGAAATTATGTCTTCATTCCTAAAGCAATTTTACTTAGATATCCTTTATATACCTAAGGAAATTTTAGTCGGATGCCTACCTAATGAATTGGAATCAATAAATGAATACTTAAATCAGAAAAAAGGCTCAAAGGTAGCTATTTCTCAGCCAAAACTCGGCAGGAAATTTGAACTAATAAATATGGCAGCTAGAAATGCCCATGATATGAGGGTTAAATATGAGAAACGCCTTGATCAAAAAGAACGTAATAAATCTAGCGGCCTTAGCCAACTAAAAGAAATACTAAATATTAACAAGATTAATAGGATTGAAGCCTATGATATATCTAATACTTCTGGGGTCCATTCAGTTGGTTCTATGGTCGTTTTTGAAAATGGTGTTCAGGCTCCAAAGGAATATAGGAAATTTAAGATAAAAACAGTAGAAGGACCAAACGACTATGCTTCACTTGAAGAAGTCTTAACTAGAAGGCTTAATAATGCTAAAAAGGATATAGCTAAGGGCAATACCCATACCGGATTTGGCAGACTTCCTGATCTTATCTTGATGGATGGTGGCAAGGGTCAGGTATCTATTGCGAATAAAGTCCTTAATGATCTTGATATGAATATAAAAGTAGCTGGTCTTGTGAAAGATGACAAGCATACCACAAGGGCTATTATTTATAATAATGAAGAGATTCCAATCAAAAGACGTGATCCAGTTTATAAGTTAATCTATGAAATCCAAGAAGAAGCTCACAGATTTGCTATAAATTATCATAGGTCACTTATGAGAAAAACTATGAAAAAATCTGAGCTTGACAATATAAAGGGTGTAGGTGAGAAAACAAAAGCCAATTTATATGCTCACTTTAAGACTATTGCCAACATGAAAAAGGCGAGTGTAGAAGAACTAATGGAAGTTCCTCTAGTAGGCAAGCAAGCAGCCCTTGAAATCTATAAATATTTAAAGCTGAAAGGATAGTAAATGACTGAAGTACAAAATATTGACGATAAAAGTGAACACATTGAAGAAGAGGTTAGCAAGGGTGAAGCCAAGAAAACCATTAAACTTCATACTGTTGTTGAGAATTTAGGCCTTGAAATAATAAGCCAATCGACAGACTATCTTGAAATTGATCTGGAAAATGCTGATGTAAACAGGCCTGGCTTACAGCTTACTGGTTATATGGAAGAATTTCCTTATAAGAGACTCCAAGTAATAGGCAAAGTAGAATACACCTACCTAACAAGTCTAGATAGTAAGATGCAATATGAAAGATTTAGGGGAATTTTGTCCTACAAGATACCTGCAGTAATATTTTCATCTAATCGTGAAATAAATAAAGACATAATTGACCTTGCAAGATATTATGATGTAACTCTACTTAGGTCACCAGTTAAGACTACTAAGTTAATATCAGACATCTCCGACCAACTAGAATACCAACTTGCTCCATCAACAAATGTTCACGGAGAGCTTCTGGAAGTATTTGGTGTGGGAATACTTATCATGGGCAAGTCATCTGTTGGTAAGTCTGAAACAGCCCTTGAGCTAGTAAATAGGGGCCATAGGCTAGTAGCTGATGACATGGTTGACATATCAGCAATAGATAATAAACTAATTGGACGAGCTCCTGAAAATATTAGACACTTTATGGAAATTAGGGGCCTTGGAATAATCAACGTTAGAAGATTATATGGTACAGGTTCGGTTAAGTTTGATACAAATATTGATTTAGTAGTTGAACTTGAGCAATGGAAGGATGATTTTGAATACGATAGGCTTGGAATTGACCAACACCACATAGAGCTTCTTGATGTAAGTGTTCCTCATTTAGTTGTTCCTGTTAGGGCTGGTAGAAACCTTGCTCTAATAATTGAGGTAGCAGCAATGAACCAAAGAGAGAAGAATTATGGTTATAATGCTGCAAAAGTAATGACTGATAACATTTTCCATCCTGAAAGAATTCATGATGACCAAATATAATAATTAAAAATATGCAAATTATGGACCCCAAAAGGGGTTCTTTTTTTGAAAAAATATAAATTTACTATTGTTATAAAAACGATTTTTGTATATAATATTAGTAGATATAAAATATTTATGTCAATTTATTTCAAAATATGACGAGAAAGGATTTATTATGACAATAACTAGAGTCAAAAAAACTATGGACGGTAATACAGCAGCAGCTCATGTTTCATACGCATTTACAGAGGTTGCTACAATCTTTCCTATAACTCCATCTTCACCAATGCCAGAATACATAGACGTTTGGGCAGCAAACGGGAGAAAAAACATATTTGGTAAAGAAGTTATAGTAAAAGAAATGCAATCAGAAGGTGGTGCAGCAGGAGCTATGCACGGTTCTCTTGGAGCAGGAGCCCTTACTACTACATATTCATCAAGCCAGGGCTTACTATTAATGATTCCAAATTTATATAAGATTGCAGGAGAGCGTTTGCCAGGTGTTTTCCATATAGCAGCAAGAACAGTTGCAACCCATGCACTTTCAATCTATGGAGACCATTCAGATGTTATGGCTGTAAGACAAACTGGAGTTGCAATGCTAGCATCAAACTCTGTACAAGAGGTAATGGATCTTGCAGCTGTGGCTCACTTATCAGCAATTGAGGCAAGGGTACCTTTCCTACACTTCTTTGATGGATTTAGGACAAGCCATGAAATTCAAAAAATAGATATTTGGGACTATAAGGACCTAGCTCCACTAGTTGACTACGCATCTGTAAAAGAATTTAAAAACACTTCATTAAACCCAGAAAGACCTAAAACTATGGGTACTGTTCAAAAGAATATTTTCTTCCAAGCAGCAGAAGCATCAAATCCAATCTATGATAGGCTTCCTAACATAGTTGAAGATTATATGAATAAAATAAACGATTTAATTGGTTCTGATTATAAATTATTTAATTATTACGGACATCCAGAAGCTGATAGAGCTTTAGTTGCGATGGGTTCTGGATGCCAGGCTATAAGAGAAACTGTTGACTATCTAAATGCCAATGGACAAAAAGTAGGTCTTGTTGAAGTACATCTATACAGACCATTTTCTAAAGACCACCTTCTCAAAGTAATACCAAAGTCTGTTAAGAGGATTGGTGTTTTAGATAGGACAAAAGAAAAAGGCGCAGAGGGTGAACCATTATACAAAGATGTTGTAACAGCCTTCTTTGATGTAGAGGATAAACCTGAAATTATAGGCGGTCGATTTGGATTAAGTTCTAAAGATACAATACCAGCTGATTTTGAGGCGGCCTTTGACAACCTAAATAAGGACATGGTTAAAGATTTTACCCTATCAATCACAGATGATCTAACAAACAAGTCACTTCCTAGAACAGACCTTAGAATTAGACATGAGGGTGAATCAAGATGTAAATTCTGGGGCTTTGGATCTGATGGTACTGTTGGCGCTAATAAAGAAGCAATTAAAATTATCGGAGATAATACCGATATGTATGTCCAAGCTTACTTTGACTATGATTCTAAAAAATCAGGAGGCCTTACCGTTTCTCACTTAAGATTTGGTAAAGAGCCTATACTTTCAACCTATCTATTAGATGAAGCTGATTTTATTTCTGTCTCTAAACAAGCTTATGTTTATAAGTATGACTTGCTAGAAGGTTTAAAAGAAGGGGGAACTTTCTTATTAAATACTATCTGGTCAAAGGATGAACTAGATGACCATCTTCCAGCCTCAATGAAAAATTACCTAGCAAAACATAAAATCAATTTCTATATAATAGATGCAAGCCATATAGCAGAAAACATTGGTCTTGGTTCAAGGACAAATATGATTATGCAATCAGCCTTTTTTAATCTTACAGAAGTAATAGATGTAGATGATGCCATTAAATATTTAAAAGATTCTATAGTTAAAGCTTATGGTCATAAGGGTGAAGATATAGTCGCTATGAACTATGAAGCGGTTGATAAGGGAGCAAGTGCTTATGAAAAGATAGAAGTACCTGAATCTTGGCTAGATGCAAAAGATGAAGAAAAAGAAGAAGTAAAACTTCCTGACTTTATACAAAACATTGTAAAGCCAATGGAAGAACAAAAAGAAGACGAACTTCCTGTTTCATTATTTAAAGATCTAGATAATGGTGCTTGGGATACAGGAACAACTCAATATGAAAAACGTGGTGTAGCCTTAAATGTTCCAGAATGGCAAATTGACAATTGTATCCAATGTAACCAATGCTCATTTGTTTGTCCACATGCCGTAATAAGGCCATTCCTGGTTACAGAAGAAGAAAAGGAAAATATTCCAGCAGGTTTTGAAACTAAAAAAGCCATAGGCAAAGGACTTGAAGGATATGAATTTAGGATACAAATATCACCACTTGACTGTACAGGATGTGGAAACTGTGCAGATGTTTGTCCAGCACCAAATAAAGCCTTAATCATGAAGCCTTTTGAAGAACAAGTAGAAAAAGAAAAAGATAATTGGACCTATGCTCACGAAGAAATTGGTTATAAGGAAGAATTGATGGAGCCTACAACAGTAAAGGGTAGTCAATTTAGACAACCACTCCTAGAATTCTCCGGTGCATGTGCAGGATGTGGTGAGACTCCTTATGCAAGACTTGTAACCCAATTATATGGAGATAGGATGCTAATAGCCAATGCTTCAGGATGTTCATCTGTATGGGGAGCAAGTGCACCATCAGTTTGTTATGCTAAAAATAGTGAAGGCAAGGGACCGTCTTGGGCAAACTCATTATTCGAAGATAATGCTGAATATGGATATGGTATGAAGCTTGCTACAGATTCTAATAAGTATTTGCTAGAAGCCTATATGAAAGAATTTTTAGATTTAAATATTGATACAGACTTAAATGAAGCCTTTAAAGAATGGATAGAAAATAAAGATGATGTAAGAGGCTCAAAAGAAGCAACAGCTAAAATTCTAAACTTAAGAGAAGAAAAGATAGAGGATGAAAGAGCAAAATCCATACTCGAAGATATCTATGACCTAAAAGATTACCTTATCAAAAAATCAGTTTGGATTTTTGGTGGTGATGGTTGGGCTTATGATATTGGTTATGGTGGAGTAGACCATGTCCTAGCATCAGGTGAAAATATCAATATCTTAGTATTTGATACAGAAGTTTATTCAAACACAGGTGGCCAAAGCTCAAAGGCAACACCACTTGCAGCTGTAGCACAATTTGCTGCTTCAGGTAAAAAGGTAAGAAAGAAAGACCTTGGATTAATGCTAACAAATTATGGCTATGTCTACGTAGCTCAAGTTGCAATGGGAGCAAACCAAAATCAATGCCTAAAAGCAATAAGAGAAGCAGAATCCTATGATGGCCCATCAATTATCATAGCTTATGCACCATGTATAAACCACGGTATAAGGATAGGCATGGGCAAGAGTCAAAGAAGAGAAAAACAAGCGGTAGATGCAGGCTACTGGCACTTATGGAGATATGACCCAAGACTAGAAGATGAAGGGAAGAATCCGTTCCAATTAGATTCAAAAGAGCCAAGCGAATCATTCCAAGAATTTATCCAAGGAGAGGTAAGATATTCATCACTAAAAATATCATTCCCAGAAAGTGCAGATGAATTATATGAACAAGCAGAAAAAGCAGCAAAATCTAGGTACAATACCTACAAGAGACTAGCGGGAAAATAATTGCAAATTAGAGGGGCAGACTTAGGTCTGTCCTCTTGTTTTATGAGCATAGTATTATTCACTTTAGGCAAATAGCATATTTATTCATAAATATATGATTTAATAGGGCTTAAAATGAATATTTTACATAGATTATATTAGAGGAAATATGATATGATAATCATTATCAATTGAAAAATACTGAAAGATATAAGAAAATCTTTTTTTTTTCTCTTGACAATTAATGAAAAAATATTTATAATTATATTAGTGTTAACGATAATTGCTTATAATTATTTTAGGAGGTCTAGATGACAATTACTAGAGCAATGAAGACAATGGATGGTAATACTGCAGCAGCTCACGTATCATATGCGTTTACTGATGTAGCTACTATATATCCAATTACACCTTCTTCACCAATGCCAGAAAGCGTAGACGTTTGGGCAGCAAACGGACGTAAAAACCTATTTGGTCAAGAGGTAAAAGTTAAAGAGATGCAATCAGAAGCTGGTGCAGCAGGAGCTATGCATGGATCACTTGCAGCAGGAGCACTTACTACTACATATACAGCAAGTCAGGGTCTATTATTAATGATTCCTAACATGTATAAGATTGCTGGAGAAAGATTACCAGGTGTATTCCACGTATCAGCAAGAACCCTTGCAACACACGCACTATCTATTTATGGTGACCATTCAGACGTAATGGCAGCAAGACAAACAGGTTGTGCAATGATAGTTTCAAACTCAGTACAAGAAGTTATGGATATTTCACCAGTTGCTCACTTAGCAGCTATTAAAGGTAGAGTACCATTTATCAACTTCTTTGATGGATTTAGAACAAGCCACGAAATTCAAAAAGTTGAAGTATGGGATTACAAAGATCTTGCTCCAATGCTTGACTATGAAGCAGTAGAAGAATTCAAAAACCACTCACTTAACCCTGAAAGACCAAAACACATGGGTACAGCTGAGAAAAATATCTTCTTCCAAAGAACAGAAGCAAGTAACAATGCTTATGTAGATATAGTTGGTATTGTAGAAGACTACATGAACCAAATCAACGAAAAACTTGGTACAAACTATGGTCTATTTAATTACTATGGTGCTGATGATGCAGAAGATATCATTATCGCTATGGGTTCTGTATGCCAAACAGCTAGAGAAACAATCGACGTTTTACTAAAAGAAGGCAGAAAAGTAGGACTTGTAGAAGTTCATCTTTACAGACCATGGTCTGCAGAACACTTACTAAAAGTTATACCAAAATCAGTTAAGAAAATAGCTGTTCTTGATAGAACAAAAGAAAAAGGTGCAATCGGTTCACCACTATACTTAGATGTTAAAGCAAGCTATTATGATTGTGACGAAAGACCACTTATAATCGGTGGTATCTACGGCCTATCATCAAAAGATACAATTCCTGCAGATGTTAAAGCTGTTTATGATAATCTTGCTAAAGATGAACCAAAACATGACTTTACACTATCAATTACAGATGATGTTACAAACAAATCACTTCCAAGAGATGACTTCAAAGTTAGACACGAAGGTACAAGCAGATGTAAATTCTGGGGCTTCGGTTCAGATGGTACTGTAGGTGCTAACAAACAAGCTATCAAGATTATAGGTGACAATACAGACATGTATGCTCAAGGATACTTTGACTATGACTCTAAAAAATCAGGTGGTCTAACAGTATCTCACTTAAGATTTGGTAAAGAACCTATTCTTTCAACATATCTATTAGATGAAGCTGACTTTATTTCTTGTTCAAAACAAGCTTACGTTAACCAATATGACCTACTAGCAGGTATTAAAGAAGGTGGTACTTTCTTACTAAACACTGTTTGGTCAGTTGAAGATCTTGAAAACCGTCTTCCAGCTAAGATGAAGAGAGCTCTTGCTGAAAAGAACATTGATTTCTATATCTTAGACGCAAGCCATATAGCACAAAATATCGGTCTTGGTGGAAGAACAAACATGATTATGCAATCAGCATTCTTTAACTTAACAAAAGTTATACCAGTAGAAGATGCTGTAAGATTCCTAAAAGAATCTATCGTTAAATCATACGGTCACAAGGGTGAAGATATAGTTAACATGAACTACAACGCTGTAGATCAAGGACTTGAAGCACCAATCAAAGTAGAAGTTCCAGCTGAATGGAAAGATGCAGTTGATGAAGTTAAAGAAGAAAAAGAACTTCCAGAATTCATTAAAAACATCGTTAAACCAATGCTTGAACAAAAAGAAGACGATATACCAGTATCTGCTTTCGTAGGAATAGAAAATGGTGAATTCGAATCAGGTACAACTGCTTACGAAAAGAGAGGAATCGCTCTTAACGTACCAGAATGGCAAATAGATAATTGTATCCAATGTAACCAATGTTCTTATGTATGCCCACACGCAGTAATAAGACCATTCCTAGTTACAGAAGATGAAAAAGCAAATCTACCAGAAGGTTTTGATACTAAAAAAGCAATCGGTAAAGGTATGGAAGGATATGAATTTAGAATCCAAGTATCTCCACTAGATTGTACAGGCTGTGGTAACTGTGCAGACGTATGTCCAGCTCCAAAGAAAGCTCTACTAATGAAACCTTTCGAAGAAGAAGTAGAAAAAGAAAAAGAACACTGGGAATATGCACATAATGTAATTGGCTACAAAGAAAGCTCTACTAATGAAACCTTTCGAAGAAGAAGTAGAAAAAGAAAAAGAACACTGGGAATATGCACATAATGTAATTGGCTACAAAGAAGATGTTATGGATCCTATGACACTTAAAGGCAGCCAATTCAAACAACCATTATTCGAATTCTCAGGTGCTTGTGCAGGTTGTGGTGAAACACCATATGCTAAACTAATTACTCAATTATTCGGAGACAGAATGTATATAGCAAACGCTACAGGATGTTCTTCAATTTGGGGAGCTAGTGCACCAGCAATGTCATATACTAAAAACCTTGCAACAGGTAAAGGTCCAGCTTGGGGTAACTCACTATTCGAAGATGCTGCTGAATATGGTTATGGTATGAAACTTGCTACAGAAGCAAATACACATATCCTAGAAGATAACATGAACAAATTCCTAGAACTAGGACTTGATTCAGCATACAACGAAGCATTCAAAGCTTGGCTAGAAGGAAAAGATGATGTTAAAGCTTCTAAAGAAGCAACAGCAGCTATCCTAAATGTAAAAGAAGATTTAGCAAATGAAGATGCTAAGAAATACCTAAACAATATACTAAAACTTCAAGACTACCTAATCAAAAAATCTGTATGGATTTTTGGTGGTGACGGTTGGAGCTATGATATCGGATTTGGTGGTGTAGATCACGTACTTGCAAGTGGTGAAAATATCAACATCTTCGTATTCGATACAGAAGTTTATTCAAATACAGGTGGACAATCTTCTAAAGCTACACCTCTATCAGCAGTAGCACAATTTGCTGCAGCAGGTAAAAAGGTTAGAAAGAAAGACCTTGGTCTAATGATGACATCTTATGGATATGTATACGTAGCTCAAGTAGCTATGGGTGCTAACCAAAACCAAACTCTAAAAGCTATTAGAGAAGCAGAATCTTATGATGGACCATCTCTAATCATAGCTTACGCTCCATGTATCAACCATGGTATTAGAATTGGTATGGGTAAATCACAATTTAGAGAAAAACAAGCAGTAGCAGCTGGTTATTGGCATCTATGGAGATTTGACCCAAGACTTGCTGAAGAGGGCAAAAATCCATTCCAATTAGACTCTAAAGAACCTACAGAATCATTCCAAGAATTCATTCAAGGTGAAGTAAGATACTCATCACTTAAGAGATCATTCCCTGAAACAGCTGATGAACTATATCAACAAGCAGAAAAAGCTGCTAAAGAAAGATATGAATCTTACAAGAAATTAGCTGGCAAATAAAAAATAATATAAGCAAGAGAAAATCGCCTTTTAGGCGATTTTTTCTTGCCTAAATACATAATTCCTATAATTTATAAATATATAATATATATAATTATAGGTATATTCTTATCAGTAGTAGGAATTTATGGTATAATGAATTAAAGGAATACTTACAAAGCTTTGATAAAATTAATTTACTCTTATCTTTGATAGTAGGTTTAGTTTTATAGATATTTTTATAAATATCAATTCAATCTTTTAAGTACAATCGTTAATACTTATATTTATGTGGAGGTGTTATGACAATTAGATATGTAAATAATTTAGGAAAAATAACAATCGATGATTCCGTTATTGCTAATATTGCAGTAGCAAGCGTCATGCAATCTTATGGTGTTGTTGGACTTGCAAGTAGATCAGCAAAGGATGGTATATATAAACTCTTAGGTGTAAATAACATGCAAAGAGGAGTTAAGGTTATAAGAAGGGACAATGGTACAGTAGCAATATTTATATCTCTATTTTTAGAATATGGTATTAGAATACCGGTAGTATGTCAAAATATAATCGAAAATGTTAAATATAATATAGAAAACTCTTTGAATGTAAATGTTTCTGAAGTAAATATCTATGTCCAAGGAATCAATAGATAGGAGAAATATGAAAGTTATTGATGCAAATAAGCTCCAACAAATGGTCATTGGAGCCTTTAAATATTTAGAAGAAAACAAATCATTAGTTGATGAGCTAAACGTATTTCCGGTTCCAGATGGAGATACAGGAACAAACATGACCATGACAATGAAATCTGGTGTTGATAAGGTTAATACATCTGCTTTATCAAATGTATACGAAATTTCAAAGGCCCTAAGCCAAGGCACTCTTATGGGAGCTAGAGGAAACTCTGGAGTAATCTTATCTCAACTTGTAAGAGGTATGTCAAAAGCTCTAAAAGATAAAGAAGTGATAGAAGCAAGTGATATAAAAGAAATCTTTATAAATGCTTCTAAAACTGCTTATAGAGCAGTTATGCAACCAACAGAAGGAACAATTCTAACAGTAGCAAGAAAGATGGCTGAAAGAGCAGAAGAGTCCTACTCAGAAGATATAAATTTAGATGATTATCTTATAGATATTATTGGTGAAGGACAGAAGGCTTTAGATAATACACCAAAACAACTGCCGGTTTTAAAAGAAGCAGGTGTAGTTGACTCAGGTGGTCAAGGCTTGCTATTCTTACTAAGGGGAGCATTAAATGCACTAAATAATGATATCGATAGGGATATAGACTTATCAGATGAAAACGAAGAAGAAAAGAATTATAAGCTATCGTTTAGTCTTTCATGTAAGGAATCTGACTATGAAAAAATAATTGATTCCATTACAAATCTTTCAAGTCACCTCGATTCAGAATTTAATAATAATGTAATTGAGGCAAGCTTACAGACAGATCATCCTCATCAAGTTATATCTATATTATTACTAGATGGAGTTTTGTTAAAGGTTGAAATTGAAAACACTAACCCGGAAATCGCTAAAGAAGAAAAAGAAGTTAAGCTTAAAAAATATGGCTTTATAGCAGTATCTAGGGGTGATGGATACGACGATATTCTTAAGTCAATGAATATTGATAAGATAATTTCAGGCGGCCAAACAATGAATCCTTCTACAGAGGATATCTATAAAAATATAGAAGAAATAAATGCAGAAAATATTATTATTTTCCCTAATAATAAAAATATAATTATGTCTGCTAAGCAAGCTTGTGATCTAACAGATAAAAATGCAATGGTTGTTGAAACAAGATCAATACCAGAATCTTTCACAGCTATGCTAGAATTTGATGAATCAGAATCAATAGAAGAAAACATAGAAAACATGGCTGATGTAATTAGTGATATGCATACAGCAGAAGTTTCTATATCCATTAGAGATACAAGCGTGAATAATGTAGAAATCAAAAAAGATGATTTTATCGGAATTCTTGATGGAAAAATCGTGGTAAGTACTGATAAAATCGAGGAAACATTAAGACTTGCCTTAGAAAAAGCTATTGAAGAAGATCAAGATATATCATTAATTACTCTATATTATGGTGAAGAAGCTGATAAGAAAAAAGCCAAAGAACTTGTTAAAAAGCTTTCTAAGGACCATAAGGATATAGATGTTGAACTAATCTACGGCGGACAGCCAGTATATTATTACCAAGCAACCCTTGAATAAGGAATTAACAGACCTAAGAGGTATTGGCCCTAAAAAGGCCAAGACTCTTAACAAGCTTGATATATACACAGTCAGTGATTTATATAATTTTTATCCCAGAGCATATGAAGATAGGAGCAAAAAAATCCTAGCTAGTCAAGCTAGAGGAGATAGAGCCTATTTCTTTGTTTGGAAATCTGTGTCCAAACCATATTTTAAAAAACTTAAAAATGTCTCCTTATCTTATATGTATTTTGAAGATGAACTTGGGAACAAAATTAGGGTTGTGTGGTTTAACGATAGGTTTTCCATTAGAAGTATCGAACTTAATAAAAAATATAAATTCTATACCAAAGTGTCCTTAAAAAAAGGATTTTATGAAGCTATAAACCCTATTTTTGAGGGACTTGGAGGAAATGAGATAGGTGGAATTTATTCCATCTATCCATTAACAAGTGGTCTGAGCCAGAAAAACATAAGGGCTTTTATTAAGGAAGCTTTATCTTTCTATAATCAAGACGAAGAGCTATTAAATCAAGCCAATAGGGATCAATGTAATCTTTTATCTAGACAAGAAGCCTTAAATATTGTTCATTTTCCTGATAATGTTAATGATTTATTGAGGGCAAAGTCTGATATAAAAATACTAGACCTTCTTAAAGAATTGATATTTTTGTATCATATAGGCAAAAATGCAAAGATAAAGCAAGATATCAACCTTAGCTATAAATTAGATAATATTTTAGGAAGGCTTGATTTTGCTTTAACAAAACCACAGCTAAGATCACTTAATGAAATACTTTCTGATTGTTCAGGTAAATATGCTATGAATAGGCTCTTGGTTGGGGATGTAGGCTCTGGTAAAACAATAGTTGGCATTATAGCCATGATTGTATTTGGCTTAAGCTCATATCAATCAGCTATGATGGTTCCAACAGAGGTTTTGGCAATCCAACAATATGAAAAATATAAAGATTTAATTGAGTCTTTTTCTCTAAATGTTGCACTTTTAACAGGTTCTAGCAAAGATAAAGATGAAATAAAAGCTAAACTATTAAATGGCGATATAGATATAGTAATAGGAACCCATGCCTTAATACAAGCTGATTTATTATTTAATGATTTAAGACTGGTTATAAACGACGAACAACATCGTTTTGGTGTTAAACAAAGACAAGCTCTTGCTAAAAAAGGACAAGCTGTAAACTATTTAACAATGACAGCCACTCCTATCCCAAGAACCCTATCTTTAAAGATAAATCAGATGCTTGATTTAAGTGTTATAAATGAACTGCCTATGGGTAGAGAAATAATTGATACCCATATAATAGTGCAGGATAGAGAAAAAATCCTTTTTGAACAAATCTCTAAAAATTTAGAAGATGGTAGACAAATCTATGTTGTAAGTAATAATATAGATTCTGATGATGATAATTCAGTAGAAAATCTTTATAAGAGATACAAAAAACAATTCAAAAGCTATAGGGTAGAAATCCTTCATGGCAAACTTAATTCTGAAATTAAAGAAAGTATACTTAGTGATTTTTCAAGTGGTATTATCAATATTTTAATATCAACAACTGTAATAGAAGTTGGTATAGATGTAGCTAATGCTAATATAATTGTAATTTATAATGCAAATAACTTTGGCCTATCTCAGCTGCATCAATTAAGAGGCAGGGTAGGAAGAGGTCAATATAAGTCATATTGTTATCTTGTAAATAAGAATGCTGATGCTAATCTTAAACTTAATATTTTAGAGAAAACAAATGACGGCTTTGAAATTGCACAAAAAGATTATGAGTTAAGAGGAGGAGGAAAGATTCTCTCTCTTATTCAACATGGTAAAAATCTCTCAGAGATAGAATACCTAAACATGACCCAAGAAGAAACTGACAGAAGCTTTGAGATTTTTGACTACTTAAAATCGATTGATTTTAAGGGTGTTAATATAGATTTCATAAAGAAATTTTTTGATGAAGATAAGGATATTATTTTAAACTAATGAAAGTAGTAGCAGGGAAATACAAAGGCTTTAATCTAGCTAGTCCAAAATCAAAAACATCTAGACCTACAGATAACAAGGTAAAGGAAGCAGTATTTGATATGCTATATCCTTTTAAAGATAATTTTCTCGCTCTAGATTTGTTTGCAGGTACAGGACAAATGGGAATAGAATTTCTCTCAAGGGGAGGGGCCGAAGTATATTTTAATGAAAAGAATTATTCTAATTTTTCAATATTAAAACAAAATATAGAAAAAATAGGATCAGACAGAGCCGTATTAATTAAAAACGATTTTGTTAAAACTCTTAAAAACTTAGGGCAAAAGAATCTTAAGTTTGACTATATATTTCTAGATCCACCTTATGAAAGTGATTTTTTAGATAAAGCTCTATTTTATATTAAAGAATATGACTTATCCAGTGAAGATGGTATAATTATAACTGAATCGAGCATGGACTTAGATTTTTCAGAAAAATATGACCTACATATATTAAAAGATAAGTCCTATGGAAGGAAATATATTAAAATATATACAATATGAAAATAATTTATCCAGGCAGCTTTGACCCACTAACAAATGGCCATATGGATATGATTAAGAGATTATCAATTCACTTTGACCATGTCATAGTTGCAGTTATTAGAAATGAAAACAAAAACTCTCTATTTTCTCTCAAAGAAAGAGAAGAGATAATAAGAGAGGCTATAAAAGAAGAAAAATTAGTTAATGTAAGCATAAAATCCTTTGATGGCTTACTAGTTAATTTTGCTAAAAAAGAAGATGTTAAACTTATAGCTAGAGGACTTAGGGCTGTCACAGATTATGAGTATGAAAAGAATATAGCTAGAGTAAATTCAACCTTATATGAAGGGCTTGAAACTATATTTCTACTAAGTAATCCTAAATATTCCTTTGTATCATCTAGTGGTGTGCGTGAGATAGCTGCCTTTAAGGGCGATGTATCAGCCTTTGTAAGTACAAGTGTCGAAAAGAGAATTAAAGATAAATATAATTATTAGGAGGAAGTATGGCAAACAAAATAACTGATCTTATCTACGAGATGGAAGACATAATGGAAGAAGCAAGCTCTGTACCATTTTCAAAAAAGGTAGCAGTAGATCCTGATGAAATTTATGATGTACTTAATGAGATGAAAGATTCTTTACCAGAAGAAATCAAACAGGCTCAATGGGTAACAGATGAAAAAGAAAGAATTTTATCCGAAGCAAGCAATGAAGCTGATAGTAGATTAAATCAAGCTGAAGGTGAAATTAAAAATTTCAAGGAACAAGCAAAAAGCCAATTCCAAAGAATGGTTAGTGAACATGAAATCACTCAACAAGCTAGGGCTGAAGCTGATAGAATCTTACAAGAAGCAGCTGCTGAAGCTAAACATATCAAGGCTCAATCATATGAGTATGTAGATAAACTATTCTCAGGTTCTATAGATAACTTTAGCGGCCTTGTTCAACAATTAGAAAAAATTAGAAATAATTTATTAGAAAATAAGTAATTAAAGACGTCCAAGACATAATAATTATGTTGCTTGGACGTTTTTTACTTAAAAGGTTTATTATTATGAATATAATCATAATTTATCTCTCTTTCAATAGCTAGATTATAGAGATTGGAAGAATTTATCATTTTTTCATAAATTTTAAAATTATTTTGATCCAATATTTTTGAATCAGCCTTATTTATAACTATATCAACCTTATCGTTGAAATTATTAAATATTTTGGTTGCCTTTCTATTGTAGGCCAATATTCTTATAAAATGAATATCTATATAATTAAGTCTAAAGCTATTATCAAGAATATAATTAAGGATAAGCCTTCTTACTCTTGATTTAGTATACCTAAGACTTGTGGCCTCATTAATAAAATCATCAAAAGTCCTGTTTCTATCTACAAGTTTTATTAGATGGTTTTCAATCCCCTCTTCATAACCGATAATATCTGTCATAGCTTTTTTCTCAACAATTAGCTTATAGGTAAAAATTTTATAGAAAAAATCATCGTTAATTCTATCATAATTTTTAAAAAAATCAGAAAAATTCTTAAAAGATGTTCTAGGCATAAGTTTACTTATATCGCCGGAAATATTATTTCTAATAGCAGTAGATGAGGCATAAAATTTATCATTAATCGTTTTATCCTTATTAAGGCTTCCAACTCTACAAATTGGGTATGGGATAATTTTAGACTTTAATTTATCAATTGCCTTCATATATTCGAGAGCTAAAATATTGTTGGCTGAAATAAAATCATCGCCTACAAGCTTAGAAATAGCACTGTTAAGGGCTTTTGTATAGGATATACCATTTGAAAGGTACTTTTTAAGCTCTTGATTAATAAAGTTATCATTATTTATTACGATTTTAGCTTTATCTAAAAAATCTCTTTCATCTAGTCTTTCAATCCCAAAACATAGGTAATCAATTTCCATTTTATCTAGAATTTCTAAAGATTTTAAGGCGAAAAATTCTGCGGCTTGTAAACTAATGAAATTAGGCATTTCAATTACTAGATCAAAACCATTTTCAACAGCAGTTTTTGCTCGTGTAAATTTATCAACGATAGCCGCTTCACCTCTTTGAACAAAATCACCACTCATAAAAGATATGGCTAAGTCACATGCCAAGTCTTCTTTAGCTTTATCAAGCAAATATTTATGACCATTGTGGAAAGGATTAAACTCTGAGATTATAGCAAGTTTTTTCATATGCACCTCTTTTTATTTATTATACTTATAAGCTTGATTTAATACATCATTCTTATATGTAAAATGATAAAAGCAGATGAATAAAATTTTCAATTAGCTCTTATATATGGTATAATAATGTAAGAATATAGCCAAGGAGGAATTATGATATCAGCTAACGATTTAAGAAAAGGTGTAACATTTGTATATGATGGGGATGTATATCAAGTTGTAGATTTCCAACACGTAAAACCAGGTAAGGGTGCAGCATTTGTTAGAACCAAAATAAGATCAGTAATGAATGGTGGAGCAAAGGATGTAACATTTAATCCTAATGAAAAATTTGAAAATGCCGTAATTTCTACAAAAGAAATGCAATATTTATACAATGATGGTCAACTATATTATTTTATGGACCCAGAAAGCTTTGAACAAATCGGTATAGAAGAAGAAGCAGTTAAAGAAGCAATAATTTATGTAAAAGAAAATGACAGTGTACTTATTAAATTTTATGAAGGCAAACCATTTTCAATTGATCCACCAAACTTTGTAGAGCTTAAGGTAGTAGAAACAGAACCAGGTGTAAAAGGTGATACAGCTACAAATGTTACAAAACCTGCAACAGTTGAATCTGGCGCAGTTATAAACGTGCCAATATTTGTAAACGAAGGTGATGTGATCAAAATAGATACAAGAAGTGGAGAGTATCTATCTAGAGTATAGGAGTATTAGATGACTAATAATTTTAAAGATGGTTCAGTTAAAATTGCTGATGAAATTCTAGATCAAATTGCAACCACAGCTGCTGAGGAAGTCTATGGAGTATATGAAGATACCTCCGAAGAAGGATTTATGCATTCACTACAAAACAAGGCTACCAAGACAAATATCAGAAAAATAGCTGGTAATCTTGTAATAGACATAGATTTATCCCTAGACAAAAATATAAACGTTAGAAAGACCGTAAAAAAAGTCCAAAAAAATGTCAAAGATGTAATAGAAACAATGACAGGCATTGGAGTTAGTAGGGTTAATATTAACGTTAATAGATTAGAAATTTGATGAACAGAAGACAACAGAGGGAGTGGGTTTTTAAGCTTATCTTCCAAGATTCAATTAACGATATAAAAGAGAATAATGATTTATTTCAAAATCATGACCTAAGTGAGAATGAAACTTATATAATTAAATCTATAGATTCATATAAAAAACATTATGATGAGATTGTAGCAAAGCTTGAAGATAGCCTATCTGCTAGATACTCTAACATAAGCAAGGTAGCAAAGTCTATAATATTTCTTTCAATAAATGAAATATATTTTTTAGATATACCAGTCTCAGTCTCAATTAATGAAGCTGTTGATCTTGCGAAAAAATATACATCAAATGATGAGTATAAGATTATTAATAAAGTACTAGGTGACATCGTTAGAAAAGATAAAAAATGAAAAAACCTCTAACAGTTAAGCAATTTAATGAATATATAAAATCAAATATTAAACACGATCCTATTTTTAGAAGAATTTTTATAAGTGGAGAGCTTTCAAATGTTAGAATCAATAACCAACACTTGTACTTCTCTCTAAAGGAAGACTCAGATTTAATAGACTGTGTAATATATTATTATGAGGATAAGGATATAACCTTTGACTTTGAACCAGGAAAGAACGTTCTTGTTAGAGGTAGCTTATCCTATAATAATTTCTCTTCAAGACTAATTATAATTGCTAGCGAAGTTGAAGATGAAGGTCTTTCCAAGACCTATCTTGAATTTTTAAAAATAAAAGAAGAATTTATAAAAAAAGGCTATTTCGACCCAAAAAATAAAAAGCCAATAGATAAATTAGTCAAAAAAATAGGCCTAATAACATCAAAAGATGGGGCTGCAATTGTAGATTTTATATCAATGATTAATTCAAGACCTAATGACATAAAAATATTTTTAAATCCTGTAAAGGTTCAAGGAGATATGTCTCCGGGCTTAATAGCACAAGGAATTAATAAATTAGATTTACTAGATCTTGATGTTATTGTCTTAACAAGAGGTGGAGGGTCAAATGAAGACCTTTCAAGCTTCAATCATAAAGAAGTTATAGAGGCCATAAATAAAGCGAAGACACCTATTATTTCAGCAATCGGCCATAATATTGATAGAACTCTATCGGATTTAGCAAGTGATTTAAGCCTTCAAACACCGACAGAAGCAGGTTCTTACCTAATAAGCTTCTATGAAGACTACCACAAAAATTTAGAAAATTTATTCAAACAAAGAACTAAAGACATAGAAAATATATTAGAAAATTATGAATTAAAATTAAAATTTCTAAAAAAACGAATCGATATTAGCAATCCTAAGCTAATCTTAGACGCTAAATCCAAAGAGATTTCTAGTTTAGGCGTAAGAATTGAGAAAACAATTAGGGATAATTTTGTTTACAATGATCATAAGCTTAAAAGCCTTTCCTTTAATTTAAAGGCAGTAGAAAAAATTATTGAATATTCAAAAAAACATATACAAATTGAACATGATAATATATTGGTTTTTTCTAAGCATTCACTTAAAGCTGATGATCTTGTAAAACTTGTATTTAGTGATGGAGAAGTAATAGCAAGGATTATTGATGGATAAATCATTTGAAGAAAATTATAAGAAAATAGAAAGCCTATTAGAAGAAATAGAAAATAACAAAGATAACTTAGATAAGAGTGTAAAACTTTATAAAGAAGCTAAAGAACTCTATAAGAAGTTAGAAGCAAGTTTAGATGACTATAGGGCTAAGGTAGAAATAATTGATAGTGATGAATAAAGAAGAATTTATTAAAATATTAAATAATAATAAGAAGGACATAGATGAAAGAGTAAGATCTTACTTTCCCAAAAAAGGTCTTATTAATGAAACAATGACCTATGCAGCAGATGGCGGCAAAAGAATAAGGGCCAGCTTGTATCTAGAAAGTAAGAAAATGTTTTCAAGCTCCCTTAGTGAGGAAGATTATAAAATGGCCTTGGCTATTGAATTAATTCATGCCTATTCTTTGGTCCATGATGACTTACCTGCCATGGATAATGATGACTATAGGAGGGGGATGGAGAGCCTTCACAAAAAATATGGTGAAGACTTAGCTATATTAACTGGAGATGCTCTTTTAAATGAAGCTGCTATTATTTTATTTGATGTTGCTATTATTAACAATACATATCTTAAATCTAGTAAGTATATAATGGAAAGAGCCTCTAAAAGGGGAATGATTCAGGGCCAAATCTTGGATTTAAGGAAAGATATCAAGGTAGATAAGTCCTATTTATTGGAGGTTTATAGCAAGAAAACCTCAGACCTTTTCAAGGCAGCATGCATTGGGGCTGCACTTTCATCAAAGGCTAGCCATAGACAAATAGAGCTTCTTTCATTATATGCTGAAAACCTAGGCCTAGCTTTCCAAATACAAGATGATTTACTTGAAGATACATATGATGATGAACTAAATATACTCAATATAATGACTAAAGAAGAAGCCATTAATCTTCTTGATTCAATTAACAAAGATGCAAGAGATGCTATTTCTAATTTTAGCCATAACGAATTTTTAACTTATCTTATAGATTATTTATCAAAACGAAGTTATTAGGGGATATTATGAAAAAATACACTAGACAAAGATTAATATTAGATATTATTCAAAATAATGATGTCAAAACTCAAAGTCAATTATCTGAGATTCTAAGAGACCAAGGAGTAAATGCTACCCAGGCTACAATCTCTAGGGATATAAAAGAACTTAGAATATCCAAGGTTCAAAGTGATGACTACGAATATAAATACACAGTAGTTGATGCGGTTTATGACACACTTACAGAAAGAATTGAAAAAATTTTCAAGGAAGCAGTCCTATCAGTAGAAAAATCTTCTCAACTTGTAGTAATAAAAACTATATCTTACTGTGCAACTGTTTGCGGACAATATATTACTAATGCAAAGCTTGAAAATGTTGGAGGTATCGTAACAGGTATAGACACAATTTTTATTACTCCAAGAGATTCAAAAACTATTGACGATTTAGTAGAAGAATTAAGAGATCTTGTAAAATAATGCTTGCCGAGCTTTATATAGATAATTTTATAATAATCAAAAAAGATCATATATTTTTTGAGGATAGGTTTAATGTAATAACTGGCGAGACTGGTTCAGGAAAGTCCATTATACTTGAAGCAATAAATTTGCTTTTAGGAAAGAGGGCTAGCAAAGATATTATCGGCAAATTTAAGGACACTACAATTATTGAAGCAGTATTTATCATAGATGAATATCAAAAATTATATCTTGAGAATAAAGATATAAGTTTTGATGATGACAAGCTTATTATTACCAGAAAAATAAGCGATAAGTCATCATCGATAAGGATAAATGGTAGACTTTCAAATTTAAATATCTTAAAAGATATAGGGGAATTTTTAATTGATATCTATAGACAAGGTGATAGCAACGTCTATATGAATAAGTCTAATTATATAAACTTAATAGATTCTTATCAAAACGACAAAGAAACTAAGTCTTTAAGAGATTCCTTGAAAGAATTATATAGAGAGAAAACAGAATTTATAAGAAAATTTCAAGACTTAGACTTAACCGATGAAGAGTTAAGCAGGGAACGAGATCTTATTGATTATCAAATAAAAGAGATTGAAGCCATAGATTTATTTAATTTAGATGAAGATGAAATAGAAAGTGAATATCAGAGGCTATCAAATATATCAAGTATGAGAGACGGCTATTATCAAATGATTGAAATCATTGACTCTGATGATTATCAAATTCCATCTATTAGTAGTTTATTAAATGAAGCTTCTTCTTCAATATCAAATTATGTAGGTATAGATAAAAAATCTGAGGACATATATGACAGACTAATATCAATATCAGATCAACTTAACGATATATATTCAGAAGCTGATTCCTATGTAGAAATTTTGTCCACTGATCCAGAAAGATTACAAGTGCTTGATGATTTAAATAAAAAACTCTTTGATCTTAAGAGGAAATATGGCAATAGCATAGATGATATCAAAGTTTATTATGAAGGAATGAAAGACCGCCTGGATGAGCTCAATCAAATTGAAGACCTAAGAATAAATATAGACTCTAAAATAGCGGATATAGATAAAAAAATGTTAGATAAGGCTGATAAGTTACATGCCATTAGAGTTAAAAAGATAAAAGAACTTGAGTCATCAATCAACAAAGAAATTGTGGAATTAAATATAAAAAATGGTAAATTTAAAGTTGACCTTAATAAGACTGATTTAATTGATAAAAATGGTTATGATGATGTAGATTTCTTGATTAGAACCAATAAAGGAGAAAACCTATCATCTTTAACCAAGACAGCATCAGGCGGTGAGATTTCGAGAATAATGCTTGCCTTTAAAGAAGTTTTTGCAAGTTTTGATGATATAGATACGATGATTTTTGACGAGATAGACACTGGAATAAGTGGGAGGACAGCACAAGTTGTTGGTGAAAAAATCTTAGATTTATCTAAGAAAAGACAAGTAATAGCTATATCTCACTTGCCACAGCTAGCTTCACTTGCTAATAACCATATACTGGTTTGTAAAAAAGATGAAAAAGATGCTACTATTTCTTACTCAAAAACAATAAAAGGGGAAGAAAGAACTCTTGAAATAGCAAGGTTAATTGCAGGTGTTGATATAACTGAAACTACTAAAAAGTCAGCAAGAGAAATTTTGGAGATGGCGGAGGAATTAAGAAATGAATGAGCAAAAATTTTATGAAAAAACCATTAAGTCAGATACAATTTATGATGGTAAAATACTTAAATTAAGAGTTGAAACCGTAGAGCTTGAAAATAAAAGGTATTCTAAAAGAGAGATAGTTGATCACCAAAAAGGTGTTGGTATCATAGCATTTGATGGTAATGACAAGATTTGGATGGTAAAACAATATAGAAAGGCAATTGATAAAATAACCTTAGAGATTCCTGCAGGATTAGTTGATCCGGGTGAGATGCCAATAGAAACAGCTAAAAGAGAATTACAAGAAGAAGTAGGATATTTACCAGAAACTATTTCCTACTTATTTGATATGCATGCTTCACCAGGATTTACAAATGATAAATTATCATTTTTCTTAGCTAAAGATTTAGTTAAATCAAGTCTTGAGCAAGATGAGGATGAGAATGTAGAAGCATGCGCAATCGAGATAAAAGAATTATATAAGATGGTGGAAAATGGTGAAATTACAGATGCCAAAACAATTATAGCGATCTTATATTGTATAAAGTTATTAAATGAAGCTTAATATTGAACTAGAGGCCTTTGAGGGGCCTTTTGACCTTTTATTAAAGCTAATTGATAAACAAAAGATTGATATATATGATGTTAAGATTGAAGATATAACAAGTCCATTTTTAGAAGAAGTAGCTAAAATGAATATAGATTTGCCTTCTCTTTCTGAGTTTATATACACATCATCTATTCTTTTAACAATTAAGGCAAACAAGCTCTTACCAAAAGAGGAAAATGAAGGCTTAGAAGAAGATTTTTTAGCATATCTAATCGAGTATAAAAAAATCAAGTCCGTCCAAGAGGATTTCAAGTATTTAGAAGAAGAAGCTCGTAAAATACATGTTAAATTTCAAGAAGATTTGACTAGCTTTGAAAAAGATGAAATAATCATTAATCAAGATATAGATATACTTTCAAGAGAATTTAAAAAGCTTCTTAATAGACTAAAAAATGAAGAAAAATCTGAATCCAGAATATTTGAGCAAGAGATAATGCCAGATGTTAATGATTACCTTATTAGCCTTAGGAAAACACTGAATTTTTCTAAAGAATTAAAGTTAAACGATATAACAAAAAGGATCATTACAAAAGCAGAATGTATAGCTACTTTCTTAGCTCTTCTAGAAATGGTAAAGCTTAAAGAGATTTATTTAAGTCAAGAAGATATTAATTCATTTAAAATAGTTAAGAGGGAAAATGACAGTTGACGAAATTAAAGGACTCATAGAAGAAATTTTATATATTTGGGGTGAACCCCTAGATTTTGCTGACCTATCAAAGATATTATTTGATATTGATAAAAAAGACATAAAAACTGCCCTTAAGGAATCTATTGAGGAGAGAAATAACAAAAATACTGGCCTAATTATTAGAAAATATGGTGACACCTATCAATTTTCTACAAGAAAGTCTACTGATAAATACTTAGAAAAATTAGTAGCCAAGTCAGAAAAAAAACTAACTAACTCAACCTTAGAAACCCTCTCTATAATTGCTTATAAGCAACCAATTACAAGGGCGGAAATAGATAAAATAAGGGGAGTTAACTCTCAATCGACAATTGATTCACTACTTGATAGGGGACTAATTGTTGAAAAGGGAAGGTTAGATAAGATAGGAAAACCAATAATATTTGGCACAACAGATGAGTTTCTAAAATATTTTTCTATATCTTCACTAGAAGATTTACCTGAAATAAAGATTGGTGATGATAATGAGAATAAATAAATATATAGCAAATACAGGCTTTACTTCTAGACGAAAAGCAGACGACTTAATCAAAGAATGTAGAGTAACGGTTAATGATAACTTAATAACTGAGCCAGGATTTAAAGTAGAAGATACTGATAAGGTTACAATCGATGGTCAATTACTTGAGTTAGAAGAGAAATTTTATATTAAACTATATAAGCCTGTTGGTTATATAACTTCTAATTTTGATCCTTATAATAAATTAGACTTAAATGACTTGTTAGAAATTGATAAGAGGTTTTATGCTGCTGGAAGACTTGATAAAGATAGCGAAGGTCTTTTGATTATTACAAATGATGGGGAATTCACCAATAATATTATTCATCCTAAATTCAAACTAGACAAAGAATATATTGTAGATGTTGATAAAACCCTTAGCAAAAAAGAAGAAAATCTTTTTATGCAAGGTCTAGATATAGGAAATGGTGAACATACATCAGATGCTTATATTAAACTAATCGGTAATAAAAAATATCAAGTCATAATTCATCAGGGATATAATAGACAGATAAGGAGAATGTTTGAATATTTTAATAGCAGTGTTAAAAGGCTTAAAAGGATAAGGATAGGAGATATTAGCCTATCTGATCTTAAAGAAAAAGACTATAAATACTTTGACAAAGAAGAAATGCTCTTTGTTAAGAAAGTTAAAAGGTAGGCAACTATCTTTTTTTGTGGGAAAAATTATATGAAAAAAATTGGAATAATCGGAGCTGGACCAGCTGGGCTTATGACAGCTATCCTTGCAAAAAACGAAAATAATGAAATATATATTCTTGAGAGGAACTCTAAAATATCTAGGAAACTCAAAATGACTGGCGGAGGAAGGTGCAACATCACAAACATGTCATTTGATGGGGATTTCCTCGATAAAGTTGTAAGAAATAAAAAATTTATCTACTCTTCCTATGCTAAATTTAATAATTATGACTTGATAGACTTTTTAGAAAATGAAGGCATTGCAACAATAGCTGAAGAAGATGGGAGGGTATTTCCTGAATCCCAACAGTCACAATGCCTTATTGACTTTTTCTATAAAAAAATAAACGACTTAGGTATAAATTTATTAACAAATACAAAAGTTGTAGATATCAAGAAGAACAAAAAGTTTATTGTAAAAACTGATAATCATAAATTTGAATTTGATAGTCTTGTTATAGCTACTGGAGGTAAGTCGTATCCTAAAACTGGATCAGATGGACTTGGATATGACCTATGCAAAAAACTTGGTCACCATATTAGCAAAATTAGCCCAGTGCTGGTTCCTATCTTCATAAAAGATAAACTTAATATCAAGGCCCTATCTTTAAAAGATGTAGGCCTTAGCCTGGAGTCTGATGAAAATTCAGTATATCAGGTTGGAGATATATTAATAAATTCTGATTTTATAACAGGACCAGTAGTCCTAAGGGCAAGTTCCTTAATAGATAATGACAAGGTAAATCATATTTATATAGATTTTTTTACAAAATACACTTATAATGAATTAGACGACCTTTTACTTGATTTAATAAATCAAAATCCCAAAAAATCTATTCTAAATATTCTAAAATCTATAATCAACGATAGCTTAGTAGGGGTAATTGGTCAAAGACTTAAAATTGATAAAGACCTAAGGGCTAGTGAGCTTAGTAGGGACTTGAGGATGCTAATAATAGAAAATTTAAAGAAATTCGAGTTAAATTTTCTTAGATTTGGCGGCTATGAATCAGCAGTTGTTACCAGGGGTGGGGTAGACTTATCTGAAATAAACCCAAGCAACATGATGTCTAAAAAAATTGATAATTTATTTTTTGTAGGCGAAATCCTTGATATAGATAGTCTTACAGGTGGCTACAATCTTCAAATCTACTTTTCTACAGCTTATGCTTGCTCACAATATATAAGGGAGAAAATATGACATATATAATAGCGATAGACGGGCCAAGTGGTTCTGGAAAATCAACAGTTTCTGAAATTTTAGCTAAAAAATTAGGAATAGAATACTTAAATACAGGCCTAATGTATAGGGCTGTTACTAAGTTTTTCTTAGATAAGGGTATGGATGAAAAAACTGATGATCAGATTTTAATAAGGTTAATTGATGAAATAGAAATCGACTTTAAGGATGAAAAATTATATCTTTTAGGAAGTGACGTTACTAAAGACCTAAGAAATGATCAAATTACAGCTAATGTCTCTTGGGTTTCAGCCAAATCCTATGTTAGGGAGAAGATGGTAGATCTTCAAAGACAAATAGCTAAAAATACATCTTTCATCCTAGATGGTAGGGATATAGGAAGTGTAGTATTTCCAAATGCTAAATATAAATTTTACTTAACTGCGTCTGCCCTAACGAGGGCTAAAAGAAGATTTGATCAGGGTGAATCAGAACTAAGTGTAGAAGAGATTGAAAAGGCAATTATAAAGAGAGATGACTATGATTCCCATAGAGAAATTTCTCCATTAAAGCTAGCAGAAGGGGCAATATTAATTGATAACTCAGAACTTAATATTGACAAAACAATTGAATTGATACTTTCGTATGTGGAGAAAACTGATGTTTTATAATTTTTTGGTTATACTTGTAAGGATTTTACTTTTTCCTTTTTATAGGATCCACGTTCATGGTAAGGAATTTATACCAAAGGATGCAAATTTTATAGCATGTGCAAATCACTGGTCTAATCTTGACCCTTTTTTCCTTGCTATATCCTTACCTATAAGATTTTATTTTATGGCAAAAAAAGAACTTTTTGAAATCCCTGTACTTAGAACTTTATTAAAAAAAGCAGGAATGTTTCCAGTAGATAGACAAGGAAATGACCTCAAGGCCTTAAGACATGCTATAAACCTAATTAAGGAAGACCATACCCTAGGAATTTTCCCTGAGGGAACCAGAGTCAAAACCATTGATAGGGAAAATATGAAAGAGGGAGTAGGATTCATAGCTTTGAAAGCTAAGGCTGATATATTGCCAATTGAGATTGTCACAAATTATAAGCTGTTCTCAAGGGTAGATATTTACGTTAAGGAACCAATGAGGATAGAAAAGTATTCAAGCCTAAAAAATAAAGAAGCGATGAAAAAAATTTCTGACCACATTTTCATAAATTTATATGAACATAGTAAAGAATTGAAAGAGAGTAGATAATGGAAATTATTATTGCAGATAATTCTGGTTTTTGCTTTGGAGTCAAAAGAAGTGTTGACCTTGCCGAAAAAGCTTTAGAATCAAAAAAAAATAAATATACTTTAGGTCCTTTAATCCACAACCCACAATTAGTGGCAGATTTCGAAAAAAAAGGACTAAAAGTTATTGATCATGAAGAGGCTCTAAAAATCAAAGATTCCTTAATAGTCATAAGAGCCCATGGAGAATACAAAAGCTTTAAAGATAAGCTTATTGCTAATGGCAACGAGCTTTATGATGCAACTTGTCCTGTTTTAAATAGTATATATAAGAAGATTTCTGATAAAGAAAAAGAAGGCTATCAGGTAATAATTGTTGGAGATAAGAAGCATCCAGAAATAATTGCTATGGAATCTTTTATAAACAATGGTATAGTAGTATCAGATGAGACTGAAGCAAAAAATATTAAGAATTATGAGAAGCTATATGTAGTTAGCCAGACTACAAATAGGTTTGAATTTTTTGTAAATATTGCTAACAAGTTAGAAGAAAATAATGATAGTGTAGTAATAGAAAACACAATATGCAATGCTACAAAATTAAGGCAAGAGTCTGCTAAAAAATTAGCGGCTTATGTAGATTGTATGATTGTAGTTGGTGGTTTTAATAGTTCTAACACAAACAAGCTATATCAAGTAGCTAGTTTGTATTGTAAAAATGTTTTAAGGATTGAAACTGTTAAAGATCTACCTTTGCAAAAGCTCTCTAAATTTAAAAAATTAGGAATAATCGCAGGTGCATCTACGCCTGATTCGATTATTAAGGAGGTAGTAAGTAGTATGGATGAATTCACAAAAGAAGAATTTATGAACAGTCTAGAGGATAGTTTAAAGAAGATTTACCCTAAAGAGGTGATCACAGGTACAGTAATCAATGTTAAAGATGATGAGGTATTTGTAGATATCCAATATCGTGCAGATGGTATTGTTAAACTAGACGAAATGACTGAAGAGGAACAAAAAGATCCTAAAAACAGTTTTGAAGTTGGTGATGATATAGACGTATTCGTTATCAAACTTGATGATGGTGAAGGTAATGTTAGCCTATCTACTAGAAGAGTAGAGGGTATGAAAGCATGGAAAGAACTTGCTGAAAAGTTTGAAAATGACGAATTAGTACATGGTAAAGTTGTTGGCTTTAACAAGGGCGGCCTAACTGTTGAAGTTAATGGTGTAAATGGTTTCGTACCTGCTAGCCAAATAGCAACTTACTTTGTAAAAAACCTTAAGAAATTTGTTGGTGAAGAATGGGATCTTAAGATCATAAGCATCGATGAAAGAAAAAATAGACTTGTTCTATCTAGAAAAGATGTACTTGAAGCAGAACTTGATGACCTTTGGGAAGATTTAGAAGAAGGCCAAGTTGTTACAGGCAAGGTAGCAAGACTAACTGACTTTGGTGCATTCGTAGAAGTTAACGGACTTGACGGATTACTTCATGTTTCAGATATCGCTTGGACAAGAGTTGAACACCCATCAGATGTCCTAAATGTGGATGATGAAATCGAAGTTAAAATCCTAAAATTAAATAAAGAAAAAAATAGAATATCTTTAGGTCGCAAACAACTTCTAGACAAACCATTTGAAAGTTTTGTAAATAGCCACAAAGTTGGTGATGTAGTTGAAGGAAAAGTAGTAAACCTACTTGACTTTGGTGCATTTGTAGAAGTAGCTGATGGTGTAGAAGGTCTTGTTCATGTTTCAGAAATTTCTTGGGATCACGTTGAAAAACCATCTGATGAGCTTACAGTTGGTGACACAATCGAAGTAAAGATAATCTCAATAGATACTGAAGATGAAAAAGTCGGTCTTAGCATTAAAGCTTTAAAAGAAGCTCCAGAAAGACCAGAAAGAAAACCAAGAAGACAAGCTAGAACTAACGATAGACCAAGAAGAAAAGTAGAAAAAGATAATTCTTCTTCATCATTTGGTGATGATGACCTAAATAACAACCTTGGAGATATGCTTGCACAAGCTCTATCAGCACAAGGTTCAGAAGATTTACTTGGATCTATTGAAGAAGACGCTGAGTAAGATTAATAAAAATGGAGATGATTTTTATCATCTCTTTTTTTACTTAAAGGAGGAACATGTCTGACAAATTAGATAAATACAAAGATTTCTTTAGAGGAAAGACCTACAATATAACAACCTTTGGCTGCCAAATGAATGAGCATGATACTGAAAGAATATCCTATATCCTAGAAGATTTGGGTTATAGATATGAAGAGGATAGGAATAAGGCAGATTTTATCTTATTCAATACATGCTTAGTAAGAGAAAATGCAGAGCTAAAGCTATATGGTCAAGTTTCATCATTAAAGAAACTGAAAAAAGAAAATCCCGAAAAAATAATTGCTGTATCAGGATGTATGATGCAAACTGAAGTAGCTAGAAATGTTATAATTGATAAACATAAGGAAGTAGATATCATCTTTGGTACTAAAAACATCAACTCCCTTAAGGATTTAATCTTTAGATATCTTGAAACAAATGAAAGAGTCGTCGATATATCAACAGATAATGTAAAAGATGATTTTGTAAAATATAACACCCCAAATGATTTTCAAGCCTATGTAAATATAATGACCGGTTGTGATAATTTCTGTTCCTATTGCATAGTTCCTGAATCAAGAGGTAGGGAAGAATCAAGACGCCCTTCATCAATTATAGAAGAGGTAGAATATTTGGTTAACAATGGCTATAAAGAAATAACCTTACTTGGTCAAAATGTTAATTCTTATGGCAACAAAGCCGATTTCAAACACACATTCCCAGAGCTTTTAGAAAAGGTTGCTCAAATACCAAATCTTAAGAGACTTAGGTTTACAACAAGTCATCCAAAAGATTTATCCGATGAGCTTATAGCAGTAATAAAAAGAAATGACAATATATGTAAGTATTTCCACTTGCCACTTCAATCTGGTTCATCAAAGGTTCTAAAGGACATGAATCGTCGTTATGACCAGGAAAAGTACCTTGAAAGGGTTAGAAAACTAAAAGAAGAAATACCAGATATAGCTATTTCAACAGATATAATAGTAGGCTATCCTACAGAAACAGAAGAAGATTTTAAAGAAACACTTAAGGTATGTGATACAGTAGGTTACGACACAGCCTTTACTTTCAAATATTCACCTAGGCCAAAGACAAGGGCTGCAAAACTTACTCCATTAGATGATGATGTAATCCAAGATAGATTTGATAGGCTTTTAGATGTCTTATATCCACATTTTTATGAAAAGAATAAGACTTATATAGGTAAAACTGTAGAGGTATTATTAGAATCAGAAAGTAAAAATAATCCTGAAGTTCTTACAGGTAGAACTGATGATTTCAAGTTAGTTCATGTGAAAGCCGATAAGAGTTTAATTGGAGAATTTGTAAAAGTAAAAATAAATGACAATACATCCTTTACAATATCAGGAGACTTAGTTGAATAGTCCAGCCTTAGCTGGGCTTAAGTCCTTTTCCAGATATATATAAATGATATTAGTTATTTAAAAAGCTTTTTTTATAAAAGAATTTAAGGTACAATATGTTAATGTCAGGAAAGGAGGTTTTATGAAAGATGTTTCTGTAAAAGCTAAGGCTAAATTGGGGAAACTTTTAGATGATTATTTGCTAGAAAGAACTATAAATGAGAATGATTTTGATAGAAAAATCTCATATTTAAAGAAAAATTATGAATTTCTATCAGCTGATGATGATAAACTAATTGTTGAAGAAAAATTAAATAATTATTTTTTCAAGCAAGTAAGGTCAATTGACTTCTTTTTAAGAGGCTTAGATAAGAAATTTTATGAATTATATTTCTCAATTTACAAAATTTATTTGATACAAGAAATAATTACAAGTATACTGAATGATTCTTTATCAGATAACTATAAATACTTCGTAAACAGCCCGTTTTTTGAAGGAATGGAGCTATCAGCTAGTTTTTCTTTACATGATTTTGTTGAATCTATTAAAGATAAACATATAAAAAGGGTCTTGGAGCCGTTTTTAAATGAAAATATGGATCAAGACCAATTGATATTTTTATCTTCTAATGCTCTTATAAAATTGTATTATAGAGACTTACTAAAAATGAGCGAAAAGTTCCCTAGCAATGATTATAAGTACATCAACAGATATATAGCTGAAGAAATCAACTTGTTGAATTTTGAAATGCTTTACAGGTTAAAATCTTTTTTTGAAATAAATAATAACGAAGTTTTTAACTATCTTATAGAGGGTGGATATCTGTTTAATGCAGACAGACTTAGAGAGATATCTAATCTCAATAAGGACGAATTTATAGAGTATTTTTCTGATAGTAGGTATAAAAATATTTTTGAAAATGAAGATTTGGTTTATAAAAGGATACAAGATAGAAGATGGAAGAATTCTAGAGATGAAATAATCAGTGAGAATTGTGACATCCTTTATGTTATCTCTGCAATAAATCTTTTATACTTGGATATTAAAAATATTATTTCCATACTAGAGATGGATGGACGATATGATTACAATCAGAAAAGAGAATTGTTAATAGGAAGGTAGATATGGCAGTAGAAAAAATGAACCTAGTTAATATTACATCCAGACTAGAAAATCTTACCGATTTATTAAAGGATGTAATAAATATAGGTCAAATCGAACCAATTGATGCTTTTGGTCAAGTGGCTAGTAGAGCTTTCTCTGTCAAGGCTAGTAGCGAAAATGTCGAACTGACTGAGGATATGAATAGTATTACAAGCTTTCAAGGTCTTAGCAAAGAAGAACTTGAAAAACTTGATTATCTAAAGAAATTCTTTGATATTAAAGATGATGAAAAAATCGGTAAAATAACTAAAGTTATTGAGAAAGATGAACTTGACAGACTCTATACTAGACTTGAGCCGATGATTAAAAGACGAGAAAGCCTTGTTGAAGAAAAAGAAAAATTATTAACTTATAAAAATAATTTGGAGATTCTAAATAGGGCAGATGTTGATATTGATAAGATTAAGCACTTAAACTATTTCGATTTTAGATATGGCGAGGTGACAAAAGATGGTAGATTTATTCTAAAAAATAACTACGAAAATATACCATCACTAATCATCCACTTAAACGATGAAGATACTAAAAGTGCTGATGCGATTAACACTTTGATTGAGCTAGACAATAAAACTAGTGAAAGAAGAAGAAGTGTTGATGCTATAATTGAAAATGAAAAAGCTGAAAGCTTAAAAGTTGCTAATAAGATTGATCAAACCTATCTTGAAAAAATTACAAGAGAAGTTGCGGAGTTAAATAAAAACAACGATGAAGAAATAAGCAAAGAAGCTAGTGAAATTAAAAAATCTTTTTCTGACAAGAAATCTAGCATTGAAAGCCTATACAAGGATGAGGTTGACATGCTCGTAGATGAAGCATTCGAAAAAATAATCAAGGAGGATGGCAATGACAGATAAAATAAAAAACTCTAAAGAAAATTATCTATTAGTCTATCCAAAACAGGTTAGTGAAGATATAGGTAGGGCTGTAAACACAATGGGCTTTATCGATATGGAACTTCCTGATGAGAATCTTGATACAATAAATGCTAAGTTAAGTAGTATAGGAAAGGAATTAGATAATCTAGAAAAAGATATCAAAGATTTTAAGGATAATAACGAAGAAACTTTCGAATCTTTACCAAGTACTGCTGAATACTATGAAAAAAGCGAAAATATCATTAGTAAGATGGCCAAGGGTGAAAAATATTTATACTTAACTGGTTGGGTTCCAAATTCTAAGGTAAAAGAATTTGAATCTTTATCCAAAAAATACGACAAAACAAACGTAGAAGTAAAAAAAAAATATAATCAAGAGCCACCAACAAAGTTAAGAAATAACAAGCTCTTTAGACCCTTCGAATTCCTAGTAAATATGTATGGAGCACCTAATTATAACGAAATTGACCCAACTCCATTTTTCGCAGTAACTTATATGCTCCTCTATGGAATGATGTTTGGTGATTTAGGACAAGGTTTAGTTTTTATTCTTCTAAGCTTTTTTGTAGATAAGATTAATAAAACCTTCGGATCACTAATAAGAAGAATTGGATTTTCTGCTTGTTTCTTTGGTTTGATGTATGGATCATTTTTTGGAATAGAGACATTGATTCCTACATTATTGATTAAACCATTTGATAATATCATGAAAGTCCTTATAGCATCAGTAGCCTTTGGTATAATGCTACTTGTAATTGCATATTGTCTAGGTATTTATAACAAATTAGTAAAACAAAAAAATATCGAAGAAGGAATCTTTGGTAAGGAAGGCCTTGCAGGACTCTTGATGATGATTTCATTTGTTTTATTAATACTTAACATTGTAAAAGTAAATCCACTTCCAATGCCTTTTGCTCTTTGTCTGTTGATTCTATCAATAATAATGATAGTATTTTCTAAACCAATATCAGCTAAAATTGAAAAAAGAGATGAGGTCTTTGAATCAAGTGCCTCAGATTATTATGTTGAAAGTTCATTTTCAATAATAGAAGCCTTGCTTTCAGTATTTTCAAATCTTGTTTCATTTACTAGGGTTGGAGCCTTTGCTATCAACCACGTTGGTCTATACATGGCCTTTGAAGTTATGAGCAAACTTGTTGGTGGTGGAATTTTTGGAATAATAATATTAATATTTGGTAATGTTTTAATCATTGGCCTTGAAGGAATGATTGTCTTTATCCAAGGTCTAAGACTAGAATTTTATGAAATGTTTAGTAAGTATTATCAAGGAAACGGTCGTAAATTTAGACCAATTAAGGAAAACTAATTTAAAAGGAGAAGAATATGATTAAATATACAGCATTACTTGCACTAGCAGTTGTCATTATGACAATTTATTCAGGTTTATACCTACTAAAAAATAACGAAGATAGCTCAAAAGCAAAAATAAAAAAAGCATTAAAGATAAATTTATTTACCTTTGTACCACTAATGTTGATGATTATGGTATTAATTCTTCCATCAACATCAAAAGCAGCAGGAGAAGCTGCAGCTGCAACAGCTACAGCAAGCGATGGACTTAAATATATAGGTGCAGCTCTATCTACAGGACTTGCTACAATCGGTACTGGTTATGCAGTTGGTACAGTAGGATCTGCAGCACTTGGCGCAATTTCTGAAGACCAATCAATACTTGGTAGAACAATCATCTTTGTTGGTCTTGCTGAAGGTATTGCAATCTTTGGTGTAATTATTTCAATCCTAATCCTATACGCATAAAATGAAAGCAAAGATTCTAACTGATTCAAACAACTTGCTTACAATGTTTCGTCTTGGAGCTATTGAAGCAAGCTTGGTTGATGAGAATAATTTTGAAGAGGAATTTAGGAATTCATACAAGGATGAGAATCTTGCTATATTGATAATTACAAGATCAGTTTATAATAAAAATAATAATAGGATTGATAATTATAGAAGAGATTACACAATGCCTTTAATTGTAATTATTGATGGCTGAAAGGATTGATTATGCTAGACTTAGAAGCAAAACTATCAAGTTTTAGAAAGATGGTTTGGGATGAAGAAAAGATAAAAACGGATGAGGAATTATTCCTATCAACCGAAAAGAATTCATCCTATATCGATAATAAGAATAAACAAAGAAGTCAAGAATTTGAAGAAAAACTTAAAGATCGTAAAAACTTTCTAAAAATAAGAAAAAACGAAGAAATATCAAAAATTAAGCAAGAAGAAAAAAATAACTTTTTTGCTTACAAGGAAGAATTGCTTGATGATTTTTATAATAGATTAATTAGTAAACTAAGGGCATATAAACAAACAGATGCTTATAAAAAATCTTTATCTACTGAAATAAAAATGGTTATGAAAGAACTTTCTTTATCAGAAGATGAGATTGTAGTATGTGTGTTAGAAGATGACTTAGCTTTAATAGATTTTAAAAATAAGCAAGCGATGGATAACACTTATATAGGTGGCTTTATACTAAAAGATATCAATAATGAATTCAGATATAATTTTAGCTATAAAGAAAGAATTAGAGATAAAAAATATGAATTTGGTAAAAAATTATACCAAGTTCTTGAAAGTGAGCGTTTTAATGAATCCAATAATTAAAACAATTAATGGACCTGTTGTTTATGCTCAAAACGCAAGAAGCCTTAAAATTAGAGAGATGGTTTCAGTTGGTAATTTAAAACTAATTGGGGAAGTTATTTCCGTTGAAGGTGACCTTGCAACTATTCAGGTATACGAGGATACATCAGGTCTAAAAGTAGGAGAGGATATCATCTCTACATCAATGCCTTTATCAGTCAGACTAGGTCCTGGTCTATTAGGAAATATGTTTGATGGTATAGAAAGACCTCTTAAAGATATAATGGATAAACACGGAGCCTTTATACCATCCGGTATTGGTTTTGACAACCTTGATCTTGAAAAAGAATGGGATGTTAAAATTAAATTTAAAAAAGGTGACAAGATTAAAAAAGCAGATATTTACGCCACTATAAAAGAGACAGAAGTAATAGAGCATAGACTAATGTCTAGCTTTACTGGTGTAATAGTTGAAGCTAAGGAAGATGGTAAATATAAGCTTGAAGATACCATACTAAAGGTAGAAAATGATGAAGGTGTTTTTGACCTTAAACTTTACCAATATTGGCCTGTAAGAAATCCTAGGCCAGTTAAAAAAGCCATAACCTTACAAAATATTTTAGTTACTGGCCAAAGGGTATTAGATGTATTTTTCCCAATAGCAAAGGGAGGTACAGTTGCAATTCCTGGAGGATTTGGTACAGGTAAGACAATGCTTCAACACCAGCTTGCCCAATATTCTGATGTTGATATCATAGTATATATTGGTTGTGGTGAAAGAGGGAATGAGATGACTCAGGTACTTGAGGAATTCCCAGACCTGATCGACCCAAATACAGGTAAGGACCTTATGCAAAGGACAATCCTGATTGCTAACACTTCAAACATGCCAGTTGCTGCAAGAGAGGCAAGTATATATACAGGTATAACTATCGCAGAATACTATAAGGATATGGGCTATGATGTGGCTCTAATGGCAGATTCTACTTCTAGATGGGCAGAGGCATTAAGGGAAATTTCCGCAAGGCTAGAAGAGATACCTGCAGAAGAGGGCTATCCTGCCTATCTTGCATCAAGACTTTCCAAATTTTATGAAAGAGCTGGATATTTCGAAAACCTAAATGGAACAAAAGGTTCAGTAACCTTAATAGGGGCTGTATCTCCATCGGGTGGAGACTTTTCAGAACCAGTAACTGAAGCAACCAGACGTTCTGTAAATGTGTTTTTAGGTCTTGATAGGAAACTTGCTTATTCAAGACATTACCCAGCTATAAACTGGCTAACTTCATATACTAACTACTTAGAAAAGATGCAAGACTACTACAAAGAGCATTACAATTCTGATATTATCGCTATAAGAAATAAACTTATGAATGTATTGATTTCTGAAGAAGAAGTTAAATCAATAATGATGTTAGTTGGATCAGATGCCTTATCAGATGAACAAAAAAATACCCTAGATGTGGCCGCCCTAATTAGAAATGGTTTCCTACAACAAAATGCTTATAACGCTATAGATAAGTATGTGCCTGTGGATAAGCAAATTATGATGCTTGATATAATAGATAAATACAATAATCTAAGTAACAAAGCTCTTAAAGATGGCATTTCATATAAACAGATTTATAATTCTGACTTATTAAATGAAATAAGCCAGATGAAATACAATGTTGAAAATGATAAATTAGAAAAGCTTAACCAGCTAGGCTCTAAAATTGAGAATTATTTTGCTAATTTGAGGGGGTAAGCTGTTGAGAAAAGAATATACAAAAATCAAAAAAATAGAATCTTCTATCATAGAAATTGAAAAAGTAAGCGACATAGCCTACAATGCCCTAGTTTCTGTTCATGCAGCAGGAATGGAATTTGTAGGATCAGTTGTAATGGTTGATGATGATACTGTAACAATTGAGGTTTATGCAAATACAGATAATTTCTCTGTAGAAGATATTGTTGTTAGTTTCTACGAAAAACCATTAGAATTACCTCTCAATGAGAGTATTCTAGGTAGGACTTTTAATGGTATAGGTCAACCTATTGACAATGGTGGAGACATTTATTCAGAAGAAACATATCCTGTCGAAGGTCTTGCACTAAATCCAGTTGCAAGGGAATATCCAAGAGACTTCATTCAAACAGGAATTTCTGCTATTGATACCTTGACCACCCTAATCCGTGGCCAAAAATTGCCGATTTTTTCAGGATCGGGTCTGCCACATAACGAAATTGCAGCTCAAATTATTAGACAAGCTAAACTAAAAACTGATGAAGACTTTGCCTTTGTCTTTGCTGCTATGGGTATTAAAAAAGATGAGGCAATGTTCTTTGAAGATGCTTTTTCTAAAGCTGGAGTAAAAGACAAGCTAGTAATGTATCAAAACTTAGCCGATTCACCAATAATGGAAAGACTTCTTGCTCCAAAATGTGCCCTTACAGCTGCTGAATACCTTGCCTACAAGAAAGGCTACCACGTGCTTGTAATCATAACCGATATGACAAGTTATTGTGAGGCCCTACGTGAAGTATCTTCTATAAGAGGAGAGATACCTTCAAGAAAGGGCTATCCAGGTTATCTTTATTCAAATCTAGCTAGTCTTTATGAAAGGGCAGGTATGATTGAGGGAGTGAAAGGTTCTGTAACCCTTATTCCAATCCTAACCATGCCTAATGATGATATCACTCACCCAGTTCCAGACTTGACTGGTTATATTACAGAAGGACAAATAGTAATAGATAGGAACCTTTCAAGTAAGGGAGTCTACCCACCAATAAATGTCTTGCCTTCTTTATCAAGACTTATGAAAGATGGCATTGGTGAGGGCTATACAAGAAGTGATCATGAAGATGTAATGAACCAATTATATGAATCATATTCCAAGGTCATAGATGTTAGAAACATTGCACAAATTGTCGGTGAGGATGATTTGTCAGAAGTTGATAAGAAATACCTAGAATTCGGTGATGTATTTGAAAGCAAATTTCTATCACAAGATCAAAGTGAAAATAGAGAACTTGAAGAAAGTTTAGATTTAGCTTGGGATATATTAAAAATATTACCAAGAAACGAACTTCACAGGGTATCTGAGAAAAATCTTGATAAATTTATAGGTAAGACTGATGAACAATGAGCAAATAGCAAGTAAAGCCAATCTAATAAAAGCTAAGGAAGAACTAAAGCTATTAGATGTTGGTCTTGATATTCTAGATAAAAAAAGAAAAGCCTTAATGAATGCTCATGAGAGTAAAATTAAGGATAGGGATGCTTTAAATAAAAAAGTAAACCAAACAATGAATGAAGTAAGTCATAATTTCAATAAAGCTATGACAAGTATAGGCCAGGCTAAGCTAGAAAATTTAGCCGGTCTTATACCGATTGATAATTCAATAGAAACAAAAAATACAAAATTCATGCAGACTGACATAGCAGAAATAAGATTTACTCCTAAGAAATTATCTTTATCTTATTCATTTTATCAGACAAATTCTCTATTTGATGAAGCTTTAATAGCTTTTAATAAATTAAAAGCAGATATTTTTAAATTAGCAGAGCTTGATAGTACAATAAATAACTTGGAAATAGAAATAAGAAAATCAAATAAAAAAGTTAATTCTTTGGAAAAAATACAGATACCACAAAAGTCAGAACTTATCAAAAGTATTTCTCAAAGTATTGAAGAAAAAGAAAGAGAAGAATTCTCTAAAACAAAAATTGTTAAAAGAAATAAAGAAAAAAAGTCATCGTAAAATATTACGATGGCTTTTTACTTTATTATTTTCTTTTAGATGGTCTAACCATTGTAACTTCAAGAGGTGAAACTCGATTATTATCAACAATACCATCATCATACTGGGTCTTTTGCATAGATGATGAAAGTGCCAGTCCCACACAAGATAAGATAATTAACTGGAAGGTACCTCCATTTGAAAAGAATGGAAGAGGTATACCCGTAACAGGCATAAGTCCTATAGTCATTCCGATATTTTCAAAAACGTGTATGAAGATTAATCCAGCAATTCCTGTTACAAGTAGGCTTATAAAAGTATTATTTGAAGTTTTTGCAATTAATACAAGTCTAAGTATTAAGATTGTAAAAAGAACTAGCATGATAATTGCTCCAACATAACCAAGTTCTTCAGCTAAGACTGAAAAAATAAAGTCTGTTTCTTTCTCGGGTATATAACCATATTGAGATTGGCTTCCGTTAAGGTATCCTCTTCCACCAATCATACCAGATCCTATAGCTATCATACCTTGTTGTTGCTGCCAGTTCGATCCTGATGTATCTCTATTAGGATTTAGGAAGTTTTCAATCCTATCAGCCCTAAAGCCACTCAGATTTGTAAGAAGTATTATTCCTACCACAAGACCAATAGCAAGTAAAATTCCAATCCACTTCCAAGAGATTCCTACTATAAATATCATTGCAGCTATAAAAAACAAATATACCATGGATGTTCCAAAATCTGGCTGCAAAAGTATAAGGAATATTGGAAAGCCGGCAAATAAGATAGTCAAAACAAGAGTCTTTATAGAGTTTATCGAATATTTATATTTATCTAGAAAGGCTGCTAGGCAAAATATCAAAATAATTTTAGCTATTTCAGCTGGCTGAAAGGAAAAAGATCCAATATATATCCAGCTTCTAGCTCCCCATTCATCAAGACCTCTACCTAAAAATAGCGTTGATATTAGCATTATAATCATTCCAGAATACATAATCATATAGGGCTTCTTAATAACATCTAAATCAATTGTACAAAGTGCACCTATAATCAAAAATCCCAATATTGTAGCAAAAATCTGAGTTTTAATAGCGCTCAGATTGCCGCCATAAGCTGAGTACAAAACTACTAATCCGTAGACAGAAAGACAAATCGTTACCAATAGTAAAATTATATCAAAGTCTTTAAAATTTTTCTTTTTTAAATTAAACATATTATCACTCCAATTCTTATTTATTATATAGCAGATGATGAACAAAAACAATTCTTAGCAGGCAAAAATAAGTAAAGTATAATAATTGGGAAAGTTGGTGATATTATTTTATCTAAAAATGACATAAAAAAAGTATTAGATCTTCTAGATATAATGTATCCAGATGTGGATCATTCGATGCTTGACTTTACAACACCCTTTGAGCTTTTGGTGGCAACGATACTTTCTGCCCAAGCTACAGACGTTAGTGTAAATAAAGTGACAAAGGAAATGTTTAAAGAAGCAAATACACCAGAAGATTTTGCAAACATGGATATAAAGAAACTAGAAAATTATATTAGATCTATTGGTATATACAGAAATAAAGCGAAAAATATACAAGCTGCAAGCAAAATTCTTATTAATGATTATAATTCAATAGTACCAAAAGATAAAAAAGAATTACAAAAACTACCTGGAGTAGGTAGAAAGACAGCTAATGTTGTTGTATCAAATGCTTATGGGATTCCAGCTATTGCAGTAGATACACATGTATTTAGGGTTTCTAATAGGATTGGTCTTGCTAATGCTAATAATGTTGATAAGACAGAAGACCAATTAGAAAAAAATATAGAGCAGTCAAGGTGGACAAAAACTCACCATCAAATAATTACTCATGGTAGGGCCTTATGCAAGGCTAGAAATCCACTATGTGAAGAATGCCAATTAAATAAATTATGCGAATATTACAGGAGGCAAAATGATTAAATTATTTGCTTTCGATATTGATGGAACCTTGCTAGATTCCTCTATTAAAATGCCAGATAATAATATAAAAGCCCTTAGAAAATTAAATGATTCAGGTATCAAGACAATTTTCGCTAGTGGAAGAGTCTTATCATCTATAAAATATTATCAAAAAATAATAGGTTATGATAATCCAATAGTAGCTACAAACGGCTCTATGATTGCTCTTGCATCTAATGATATTTATAAAACATACTATATTGATGACGATATTTTAAAAGAATTATTCGAATTTTGTAAAGAACTAAAACTTGAATTTCATTTTTATGATGAAGAAAATTATTATACAAATAGGGTAAATTTGGATAGAATCAAACATCTTAAAATTGATAATAATTATGGAATGAATTACCAAGTGGATTTGATAATAAAAGAAGACCCAGTTTCTTATCTATTATCTCAAGGTAAGTCTGCTAATAAATTTCAAATTTCAGGTATAGATAAAAATAAACTTAGTAAAGAAGAAATCGTTTCAAAGGTGAATGAGAAGTTTGCTGATAAACTTTATATAACATCTTCCGGTTCAAACCTTATTGAACTATCAAATAAAAATTCTAGCAAATGGAATTCAATAAGTGAGATTTGTGAGATTTTGGGTATAAGTATAGAAGAGGTAGCTGCTATAGGTGATTCATACAACGATATTCCTATGGTGAAAAATGCTAAGCTTGGTTTTGCTATGGGCAATGCCAATGAAACTCTAAAAAAATATGCTGATATAATTGTAGGAGATAATGACTCCTCAGGAATTGTAGAGGCTTGTGATTATGTTCTGAGGTTAAATAAAAATGTATAATGTCGTTTTATTAATGCCAGAGCATCCTGGTAATGTTGGTAACATAGCAAGAACTTGTGTCTTAACAGAGTCACGATTGCATTTAGTAAGGCCTTTCAAATTCAACTTATCAGATAAATACCTTAAAAAGGCTGGTATAGATTATTGGGATAAGGTAGATTTAGTTATTCATGACAGTTTGGAAGAATTTTTATCCTATCTTGATGGAAAAAACTTTTATTTAGTTGAAACACCAAGTAAGCAAAAATATACCGATATAAATTTTAAGGATGGTGATTTTTTGATATTTGGAAGGGAAAAGGAAGGGATTGATTCTAACTTACTTGAGAGATATCAGGACAAAATCATAACTATACCGATGACAAAAAAGCTTAATAGATCGCTTAATCTTGCTAATTCAGTTTCAATAGTGGTCTATGAAGCCTTAAGACAAGTAGATTTTAATTTTTAAAGGAGATATATGTACGATTTAATAATAATAGGTGGAGGTCCAGCTGGACTTACTGCTGGTCTTTATGCAGGTAGAAGTATGCTAAAGACACTAATAATTGAAAAAGATATAGCTGGCGGCCAAATTTCTGGAACAGCTTTTGTAGAAAATTATCCAGGATCAATTGAAGATCCAACAGGAATGGCTCTATCAGAAAGAATGGAAGAACAAGCAAAGGAATATGCTGAGATTGTCTTTGAAAATGTTAAAGAAGTTGAGCTTGAAGGTAAAATAAAAAAAGTAATAACTGATTCTAACACCTATGAGGCAAAGACTATTATAATTTCAACTGGTGCAAGACATAGACACCTTGATGTGCCTGGTGAAGAAGAGTTTGCAAATAGGGGAGTGTCATATTGCGCTACTTGTGATGGACCATTTTACCAAGGTCTTGATATATACGTTATAGGCGGGGGAGATAGTGCCCTAGAAGAGGCAAATTTCCTAACAAAATATGGTAAATCTGTAACAATTGTGCATAGAAGAGATGAATTTAGAGCTAGCGGTGTAGTAATAGAAAATGTTAAGAAAAATCCTAAAATTAAATTTGAATTAAATTCTGTACTAAAGGAAATCCGTGGTTCTAAGGAAGTCGAAGAATTAGTTTTAGAAAATGTTAAAACAAATGAAGAAAAAATCATAAAAGGTGATAATAATTCACCAATTGGGGTATTTATATTTGTAGGTAATGTAGCTTCAACAGAAATATTTGAAGGTAAACTTGATATGGAAAAGGGCTATATTATAACAGATGAAGACATGAAAACCAATATAGAAGGTGTCTTTGCAGTAGGCGATACAAGAAAGAAATCAGTTAGACAGGCAGTGACTGCTGCAAGCGACGGATGTATAGCTGCTGTAATGGCAAATAGATATATTGAAAGCAAAAGCTGGTAAATAATATTGACAAGCAAATAACAAGTCAGTATATTTAATATGTAGAAAGAATTTAGGAGGAAATAATGACAACAAGAGTAGCAATTAACGGATTTGGTAGAATAGGACGTCTTACCTTAAGAAGAATCGCAGAAGTAGAAGACAACATCGAAGTTGTAGCAATCAATGACCTTATTGATAAAGCAGGTCTACTATATGCTTTCAAATATGATACTGCACAAGGCAGATTCAATGGAGAAGCTGAATTAACAGACGAAGGCTTCAAAATCAATGGTAAAGACATCAAAGTTTTTGCAGAAAGAAATCCTGAAGATCTTCCTTGGGGAGAATTAAACGTAGATATCGTACTTGAATGTACAGGATTCTTTACAGAAAAAGAAAAAGCAGAAGCTCACCTTAAAGCCGGAGCTAAGAAAGTTCTTATTTCAGCACCTGGTAAAGGTGATATGAAAACTATCGTTTTTGGTGTAAACCACGACATACTTGATGGATCAGAAACAGTAGTTTCAGGCGCAAGCTGTACAACAAACTGCCTTGCACCAATGGTAAATGTATTAGCTAAAGAATTTGGATTTGTTTCTGGACAAATGTCAACAATCCACGCATATACAGCAACTCAAGCTATCCAAGATACACCAGCTTCTAAAAAAGACCTTAGAGGCGGAAGAGCAGCAGCTCAAAACACAATTCCAGCTTCAACAGGTGCAGCAAAAGCTGTAGGTAAAGTACTTCCTGAAGTAGAAGGTAAAATCGATGGTTCAGCTCTAAGAGTTCCAACAATAACAGGATCTATAACAGAACTTTATTCTGTACTTGAAAAGAAAGTAACAGTTGAAGAAGTAAATGCAGCAATGAAAAAATACGAATCTGATGCATTTGCATATACAGAAGATGATATAGTATCAAGTGATATAGTTGGATACCCAGCAGGATCTGTATTTGACTCACAACTTACAAAAATAGTTGAAGGTGCAAATGGCACACAAGTAGTTAAAACAGTTGCTTGGTATGATAACGAAATGGGATACGTATCTAACCTAGTTAGAACACTTGATTATCTAGCAAATCTTTAAGATTATTAAATAGGCGGGATACAATCTCGCCTTTTTTTCGAGGTGAATAATGAATAAAAAAACAGTAAAAGACTTAGATGTAAAGGGAAAAAAAGTTTTAGTAAGAGTAGACTTCAACGTACCTTTATCAAAAGAAGAAAAGGGCAAGATAGCAGATGATGCTAGGATAAAAGCAGCTATGCCAACTATAGACTACCTATCAGAAAATGGTGCAATAGTTATACTCATGAGCCACTTAGGTAGGCCAAAAGGAGAAGCAAACCCTGAATTCGCATTAAAGCCAGTTGCAGATTACTTAGAAAATGTATATGGCAATCAATTTAAATTTTTACCATCTCCAATAGTAGTTGATGAAAAAGTAAAAGAAGAAGTTAACAAACTCGAAGATGGACAAATTGCCTTACTAGAAAACACTAGATATAGAAAAGAAGAAACAAAAAATGGTGAAGATTTTGCAAAAGAATTAGCTTCACTTGCTGATTTATATGTAAATGACGCCTTTGGTACAAGCCACAGAGCACACGCTTCAAATGTTGGAGTTGCAAACATCCTACCATCAGCTGTAGGCCTTCTAATAGAAAAAGAAATTGACATAATGGGCAAGGCTCTAGAAGCACCAGAACATCCATTTGTATCAATCCTTGGTGGAGCTAAAGTATCAGATAAGATTGGTGTTATAGAAAATCTTATAACAAAAGTTGATACAATCCTAATCGGTGGTGGTATGGCTTACACCTTCCTTAAAGCTCAAGGTAAAGAAATAGGAAAATCACTTCTTGAAGAAGATAAGATGAATCTATCTCTAGAATTAATCAAAAAAGCTGAAGCAAATGGCGTAGAAATCCTACTACCAGTTGATGTTGTAATAGCAGATAAGATAGAAGCAGGCGTAGATACAGAAGTTGTTGATATAGATAATATTCCAGCAGATAAAGAAGCCCTAGATATAGGGCCAAAGACAGCTGAACTATTTGCATCAAAAATTAAAGAAGCAAAGACAGTAGTATGGAACGGACCAATGGGAGTATTTGAAATAAAAGAATTCGCAGATGGTACAAACAAAGTTGCCCAAGCTCTAGCTGAATCAGATGCAATAACAATTGTAGGTGGTGGAGACAGTGCTCTAGCTATAGAGATGGCTGGCCTAAAAGATAAGATTACACACGTATCTACTGGTGGTGGAGCAAGCTTAGAATTCCTAGAAGGTAAAGACCTACCAGGTATAACAGCAATAGAAAACAAATAAGGAGTCTTAAATGCGCAAACCAGTTATAGTAGGAAACTGGAAAATGAATATGACAGTTTGTGAAGCAGAAAAGCTACTTGAAGAAATCAAAAATTTAGACCTAGATGAAAATGTAGAAGCTGGAGTTTGTACACCTGCTATAGATTTAGTAATTGCAAAAGAAAAACTTGCAGGTACTAATGTTGCTTTCGGTGCACAAAATATGTACTACGAAGAAAGTGGTGCATATACTGGAGAAATTTCTCCACTAATGCTTACAGATATCGGAGCAAGATATGTAATCTTAGGTCACTCAGAAAGACGTGAATATTTTAAAGAATGTGATTGCCTAATTAACAAAAAGGTTAAATCTGCTCTCGCTCATGACCTAGTACCAATTCTTTGTTGTGGTGAAACTTTAGAAGAAAGAGAAGCAAATGAACACGAAGCAAAAGTTAAATCTCAGATAGAAAAAGATTTAAAAGATGTTTCAGCTGAAGATATAGAAAAAGTAATCATAGCATATGAACCAATCTGGGCAATAGGAACAGGCAAAACTGCATCTAGTGATGATGCTGATGCAATGTGCGGCTATATTAGAAGCCTAATAGCTGATATGTTTGGAAAAGAAGCTTCTGAAAAAGTAAGAATCCAATATGGTGGATCAGTAAAACCAAATAATGTTGTTGAGCTTATGGCTAAAGAAAATATAGACGGAGCCCTAGTAGGCGGAGCAAGCCTAAAAGCAAGCGACTTTGCTGCTTTAGTAAACTTCACAAAATAGTTTAAATTATTTAAAAATATTATAAATAAAAAGGAGATATTTATGAGTTTAATTACAAGTGTATATGCAAGACAAATCCTTGACTCAAGAGGAAACCCAACTGTAGAAGTTGAAGTAGAAACAGAACTAGGCGGCTTCGGTCGTGCAGCAGTACCATCAGGTGCATCTACAGGTGAATGGGAAGCAGTAGAGCTTAGAGATGGAGATAAAGATTATTATCTTGGAAAATCAGTTCTTAAAGCTGTTGAAAATGTAAATGATAAAATAGCTGATGAACTTGTTGGCATCTATGATGTAACAGATCAAATCGGTATTGATAACAGAATGATCGAACTTGATGGAACAGAAAACAAAGGAAACTTCGGAGCTAACGCAATCCTAGGTGTATCACTAGCAGCAGCAAAAGCAGCAGCAGATGAACTAGGTATGCCACTATATAACTACATCGGTGGAACAAACGCTAAACTTCTTCCAACACCAATGATGAACATCCTTAATGGTGGAGAACACGCTGATAACTCAGTAGATATCCAAGAATTCATGATTTTCCCATTAGGAGCTGAAAGCTTTGCACACGCTCTACAAATGGGTACAGAAGTATTCCACAGCCTTAAATCAGTACTTTCAAGCAAAGGCTACAACACAGCTGTAGGTGATGAAGGTGGATTTGCGCCAAACCTAAAATCAAACGAAGAAGCTCTTGAAATCATCTGTGAAGCAATCAAAAAAGCTGGATATGAACCAGGAAAAGACGTTTATATAGCAATGGACTGTGCTTCATCTGAATTCTACAACAAGGAAGATGGTAAATACCACCTTGACGGAGAAGGAACAGTTAAAACAGAAGATGAAATGATCGACTGGTTAGAAGAACTAGTTAACAAATATCCAATTATCTCAATTGAAGATGGTCTAGATGAAAATGACTGGGAAGGTTGGGCAAAACTTACAGAAAGACTTGGCAAGAAAGTACAACTTGTAGGTGATGACCTATTTGTAACAAATACAAGCAAACTTGAAAAAGGTATAGCTGAAGGCGTTGCAAACTCAATCCTAATCAAAGTTAACCAAATCGGTACCCTAACAGAAACACTAAATGCTATAGAAATGGCAAAAGAAGCTGGTTACACAGCAATAGTTTCTCACAGATCTGGTGAAACAGAAGATGTTACAATAGCTGACCTAGTAGTAGCAGTAAATGCTGGTCAAATCAAAACTGGTGCACCTTCTAGAACAGACAGAGTTGCTAAATACAACCAACTTCTAAGAATTGAAGATGAGCTTTGGGAAGATGCAAGATTTAAAGGTCTTGACGCTCTATACAACTTAAAATAATATTTTTAAAAGACTTGCTTATAAAATGAGCAAGTCTTTTTATAATAAATATTGAAAAAATAGCCCATTTGCGGTATTATAAAAAAGTATGAACGGAGGTGTCTATATGTCTAATTTTCTTGCAGTAATAATGATGATTGCATCTGCAATTGTAATAGTTGCAGTAACACTACAAGATCCTAAAACTGACGGACTAGGAGCATTATCTGGTACACAGACTAATGTTTTTGGTAAAAGTGCACATAAATCAAAAAATGAAATGCTTGACAAAGTTGTAATTTTTGGAGGAGTACTTTTATTTTTAGGAAGTATAGTATTTATAGCATTAAACTAAGAGGGGTCAAAGAAATTTGACTCTTTTTTTATTAAATCCTAAGGAGATTTTATGAATATAAAAGAATTAATCCTAAATTTAGTATATGATGAAGACTATATACCAATGACCTTAAAAGAACTTGAAACCTATCTTAAAGCAGATAAGTATACTAAAAAGGGAATAAAGGACATAGTAGACGAGCTAGAAAAAAATGACAAGATTCGTATATCAAATAAAAAAAGGATAATGCCTTTAACTGAAGAAGAAATAAATCTTAAAGGTACAATCTCACTAGCCTCTGGTGGATATGGATTTTTTATATCCGACAATAAAGACTTTGATGATGTATATATTGCAAAAGATAAACTAAGTGGTGCTCATAATAATGATAAGGTAAAAATCAAAATCCTAAGAGATAAGGAAGATGACAAGAATGCTGAAGGCCAGGTTATAGAAATCTTAGAAAGAGCCAATGAGGAAATTATAGGGACCTATCAGGCCAACAAAGGATTTGGTTTTGTAGTTGCTGATAGGGGATTTTCTGATGATATATATGTAGATCAAAAATTTTCCAAGGGAGCAAAAGATAAGGATAAGGTAGTTGTTGAAATTATTTCCTATCCTAAAAATAACAACCCTGAGGGAAGAATTACAGAAATAATCGGCAGCAAAAATGATAAAAATATTGATGTCTTATCAATAATCAGGCAAAATAAAATTCCTACAGAATTTTCAAAGCAAACAAAAAAAGAAATCTTATATATAGCTGATCAAGTTAGTGAAAATGAACTTAAGGATAGAAAAGATTTGTCTGAGCTTTACACAGTCACAATTGACGGTAGGGATTCTAAAGATTTTGACGATGCTATCTCAATAGAAAAATCTGACGATAATTATGACCTATATGTGCATATAGCAGATGTAAGTCATTATGTAAAAGAAGGTACAGCCCTTGATAAAGATGCCTACGATAGAGGAAATTCTACCTACCTTTATAATATTGTAATTCCAATGCTCCCAGAGAAATTATCAAATGGAATTTGCTCACTCAATCCAGGAGAAGTTAGACTAACACTAACAGCAAGGATGACCATAGATCCTAAAGGCAAGGTTTTAGATTACGAATTTTATAAATCATATATTAAGTCTGATAAGAGGCTAGTTTATGATGATGTAAATAACTTCTTAGAAGGTGATGATGGAGTATATGATGATGATCTATTAAAAGAAAAACTAAAGGACTTTAATAAGCTTCACAAAATCTTAAAAAAATCTAGAGATAAAAGAGGTTCCATAGATTTTAATTTTGAAGAAAGTCAAATAGATGTGTCAGATACAGGCAAGGTTTTAAATATAGAAGCCCTAGATAGGGGTCCAGGCAATAAGATGATAGAAGAGTTCATGCTTATAGCAAATGAAACTGTCGCCACACTTTTTGCATACATGGATTTTCCATTTATATACAGGATTCACGAAAAACCTGCTGATGAAAAGATAGAAGCATTTAAAAAGGCCCTTAATGCAATGGGCTATAATATCAGAGGCTCAGAACTTCATCCAAAAGACTTTCAAAATATCCTAAAAGAAGTAGAAGGTAAAAAAGAAGAGCAAATCGTCAATATTTTGATGCTAAGGACCATGAAAAAAGCTAAGTATGCAAACTATAACGACATACACTTTGGACTATCTACGAGCTTTTACACCCACTTTACAGCCCCTATTAGGAGATACCCTGACCTAATAGTCCACAGACTATTAAAGGCTTATATAGAAAACAAACTTATTGGTAAAAATCAAGTATCATTAACAAATAGGTTAGAAGATGCTGCAGACCACCTTTCCATAACAGAAAGAAGAAGTGAGCAAACTGAAAGAGAGGTAGAAGATTTCTATAAATGTAAATACATGAAAAAATATATTGGAGAAATATTTACAGGTAGAATATCTTCAATTACAGAATTCGGTATGTTCATAGAGCTTGAAAATACAGTTGAAGGTCTATTTATGTACAAGTTTTCTGATGATAGATACGAATATATAGAAGATAGCCTACAAACTTTTAATGTCGATACTAAAAAATATTACCAAATAGGTCAAGAAGTAAGGGTAATGGTGACTAATGTAGACCTATACAAGAAAGATATAGATTTTTATTTGGAGGAAAGAGATGAAACTTTTAGCCAATAATAAGAAGGCTTACCACGATTATTTTATAGAAGAAAAATACGAAGCAGGACTGGCCCTAATAGGTAGTGAAGTAAAATCCATAAAGGCTGGTAAGGTATCAATTAAAGAATCATTTATTTCCGACAAGAAAGGCGAAATGTTCGTATATGGAATGCACGTTACCCCTTATAGCCAAGCAACAGATCAAAATATAGATCCAACACGAACTAGGAAACTACTCCTTCATAAAAAGGAAATAAATAAGCTCATAGGCAAGAAAACCATGACAGGCTATACAATAGTACCCCTTAGAGTTTATGAGCGTGACGGGCTAATTAAGCTTGAAATAGGCCTTGCTAAAGGTAAGAAATTATATGATAAAAGAGATAGCTTGAAGAAGAAAGAAGATAAGAGAAAAATCGAAAGAGCTCTTAAAAATTATTAGTAAGCTTATGAATTATATAAGTATGACTGAAAAAGATTTGGATATAATTACAAGTCTTTATGTTAAATATTATAACGAAAATGAAGATGGATATTGGACTTATGAAAAAGCCTATAAGAGGATTAGGCAAGTTTTCCTAACCCCCGATTCTCTTTGCCTTATACAAAATAATGGAAATGAGTATACAGGTTTTTTAATGGGATATATAAAAGAATATGACGACTTAAAATCATATATGCTAGAAGAAATAGTTATCTTTAAAGAATTTCAAAATAATGGGCTTGGAAAATTGTTTATAAAAAAATTAGAAGAACAATTATTATATAAAAATGTTAGCCTTATAGAATTACTCTCTATAAATGATAAAAAACACGATAAGTTTTATGGCGACCTAGAATTTAAAAATTCTTCTAATTTAAGAATTATGAGTAAGTTTATATAAATAATTCCTCTTCTTAGTTAATCTAAAAAGAGGAATTTTCTTATATAAACAAATCATTAAAATACAACATTTTAATATTATCATATGAACTAATCTTTATTTCTTAAGGTAGACTTGTATAGTAAAATTGAGGGTGGATATGATTGATAAATTACTAAATATTAAAAAAAACAATATTGATTCTTTGATAATATATTCAATGGAAAGGGGGATTTTATATAAAGATGCTAGTGATGATCTTATAAATATAAGATCTATAGCAAAATTTGTAACAAGCCTTTCTTGTGGGATACTGATTGATAAATCGAATGGGAATTTTAATGAAGATACTTTAATATATGATATTTTAAAAGATAAGATAAGAATTTTTAATACAAAAAATATAGAAAAACTTAAGAAAATTAGGGTAAGAGATTGTTTAACCCACACCATGGGCTATAGGGATATAATTTTAATGAGTAAAGATATAGCTGAACTTAATAAGAATAATCTCCTTGATTATGCCTTATCATATCCCATATATTTTAATCCTGGTCAAAAATTTTTGTATTCCAATGCTGGTTATTATGTCCTAGCTGCTGCTATGCAAGAATACCTAGGCTATGACTTATACACTTTTATCGATGAAAATATCTTTAACAAAATTGATATAAAAATTCCAAGATGGGACTATTATGGAAAGTACTTGGCAGGAGCTACTAAGCTATATCTATCTGCTGATGATATGCTTAAATTAGGGAAAATAATAATTAATGATGGATATTACAGGAACCAAAAAATAGTATCAAATTCTTGGATAGAAAAGATGCAGGCAAATTTATATAAATCAAACAAAGATTATGAAAGTACAAATTTATTATCAGATGACTATTATGGCTATAGCCTTTGGACTGGAAAGGATAATATAAAATATGCCAGCGGAACTGGTGGACAATACATTATTTTTCTAAAAGATTTGGGTATAATAATAATAAGTACAAATAAAAGCAATGTAAACAAGGCATATCTAATTAAGAATGAATTAGATGAAATAATTAAAAATTTGAAAGAGGAAGAAAATGGACTATAAACACATTGAAAAATACACTCAAACTTATGAAAACTATAAAGAGCTCTTAGGAAAGATTAACGAAATCCTAGATCAGCTTGATAAGGATAGGGAAGATTTTGATAAACTGGTAGAATATTATTATAGCGAGCAGTTTAAAAAAGATTTTGATGACTCAAATGAAGGCAAGATTGACCCATCAATAAATCAAGGAATATTGACAGAAGATGCTATATATGACCTTATGGGGGATGATTATTATCTTGCCTTAAGATTTTTAGACTTAGCTAACAGGATGATCCAACAAAAATAACTTATTATTATAATATTTTCCAAATTAAAAATGCACACTCCCAAATCTTGGGAGTGTGCATTTTTAATTTTCTTACTTTCTTCTCTTTGATAAAGATGTTACAACAGCACTTGCTATTAAGATTGCAACTATAGCTTCTGGAATAGCATTGGTTATGAAGGCTGAGAATATAGCATTCATAGCTAAATCTGGGCTGATTCCAATAGCTTCTGCATATGATTTAGCATAGATGAGATATATCAAACCCAAAACAAGTCCAGAATTTGTCAAAGTTCCCATAAAAGATGATACAGCAATAGCAAAATTAGCTTTTTTATTCTTCACAGATAAATAAAGCATAACTATTGCAAGAATTAAAAATACTAATGAGAATATCTTATTTACAAGCTTAACATCTCCAACAAAAGATTTAAGAGTCACTACCGCTAAAACTATGGCAACAACTGACCAAAAAACATTCATAAAGAGTCTTAATTTTGAGTTATCCTTATTTTTTAAAGCCCTATAAACAAGTCCTGTAACTACACCAATTAAAATCCTTGGTATGATAGATATTAGTGGATTGTAAAATACAAATGATATAGGACCTGGTCTTGTAATAGCATTAAAAATACTAAATAAACCAAAAATTAATCCAACCAGGCCTCCAACCAAAGGACCCTCCAAAATACCAGCTATTATTACAGGTATATGTAAGGTTGTAACGGTAAGGACTCCTAGGGGTAGAAATCCTAGCGGTGTAAGACCGAGCATTATTACAATAGCTCCTAAAATTCCAACACTAGTTAGGTTTCTTGTATCAAATTTCATATATTCCTCCTGGAAATAAATATTTTATGATATTATACGTCTTTTTGAAAATTGTAAAGGAAAAATTTAAAATTTTATTGATTTGATAAAGGTAATAAAAAAAGAGGAGTAAATACTCCTCAAAATTTGGTGCACCATCAGAGACTCGAACTCTGGACACCCTGATTAAGAGTCAGGTGCTCTACCAACTGAGCTAATGGTGCTCGCTAACTACCTTTATAGTATAACACCATTTATAGCTTTTGTCAAATTTTATTTTGAAATTTCCCAAATTTTTACAATTTGATTAGAAATCTGGTCGAAATCCCACTCTATAACTGAGTTTTTGACACTATTTGGATCATTTATTATAAATTTATCACCCTTTACAGAATCTATAACCAAAATATGACCATAGAGTGTAAAATATCCTTTTTTAACTGATACAATAAGAGGACCATTTTTTAAAGCCTCAATCATTTTTTTCTTATCTAGAGCAATATCTTTTACTTTCAAATTATATTTTTTCGCCTCATGCTCTATAAAAGCCCAATCCATTCCTCCATCATTCATAAATTTAGCGGCATCTTTGGCTACTTCTTTTGGATATATTAGTTTATTTTCAAATCTAGATAAGACCATAGCCACAGAAGTAGGACCACATCCTGATATACCAATGTTTGTAGGGTAGAGGCTATCATATGCCCATCTATTGTCCCATTGTAAAAAATATGGGGTTTCCCTTTTAAGATTAACAGATTCTCCTTCATAAAATTCAAAATCTTTTATATCGTGGTTCATATTATAAATAAATTCTATGGTGTCTGGATCATTTCCGGTAAGATAGGCATCAACATTATTTAGATTGTAAAAATTATTATATATCCATTCTGCTTTTTTATCTTTTTTAGCTTCGGCTTCTACGTTTTTAATGATATCTTCTTTTACATCAGATTTTAATTTTGGTTTTATTTCATATTTAAAATCTAGTAAACTTTTAGTATTAAAGGTATTACTTGCCAAAGATTTTAAATCTTCAATTATTTTTACACTTTCTTCATCAATAAATCCTTTTAAGTCACTATCTGATTCTTTATGACATGCACTTAAAACAATTGCTGATAGAAGTATTATACATAGCTTTTTCATACCTCTATTTTACTAGATTTTGATTAAGTCTTCAATATGATAAAATATAAAACTAAATGTAAAAGGGTAGATTTATTTTTATAACATTTTAAATATTGTCATATCTATTATTTATTTCTATATAATGGATTTTTATATAAAAATATCGATTGATTAATTATAATGTGAATATCTCTTTTTATATTTCTTGAAAAAACCTTATTTTATGTTATAATAAACAAGTAATGTTTCTTGGCACCCATTATAAAAAAATCAAGGAGATGAAAAAATGAATGAGAAATATTTTAGTTTTACTGACACTAACTTTTTAGTGAAATCAGCAGTAGTAGCGGCCCTTTATGCAGTGCTTACAATCTTTATGCCTGTGGCATCTTATGGACCTATCCAATTTAGATTTAGTGAAATTTTGGTTTTATTAGTATTATATAACAAGAGATTTATCCCAGGTCTACTTTTAGGATGTGCCCTTGCTAACTTTATGAGCCCAATGGCTGCATTTGATGTAATATTTGGTACTCTTGCATCTTTCATAGCTTTTAAACTAATGGAGAAAGCTAATAATTTATTTATAGCTTCCTTATTCCCAGTGCTTTTAATGATCGTTCCTGCACTTGGTACCTGGTTTATTCTTGCTAATAACGAAGCCCTACTTGTAATGATTTTCCAATTTATGCTTAGTGAATTTGTCATGGTATCAATCATTGGTGTAGGAATATTTAAAATTCTTGAAAAAAACCAAGGATTCATGTCATATATAAATAATTTTTAATTTTAAAAGGGACTGCTGGGCAGTCCCTTTTTAGTTCAATATTTATCTTTCTTCTTTTTTATCTTGATTTTTTTTAGCAAATTCTTCTTTAGTTAAAACATCAACTATATCAACTTTTACAGCTGCGACTTTTATACCTGTAAGTTCATATATTTCTTGCTTGATTAAAGAGTCTATTTCTTTAAAAACTAGCGCTGCTTTTTTTCCGTACTCTAATATTAATGAAGCTTCAACAATGCATTGTCTTTCTTCTTGATTAATAGAGATTCCAGATGTAGATTCTTCTTCCTTGTTAGTAAAACTTGATGTAATTGAGTTTAATAGTCCACCTTGAAGGTCTAATACACCATCTACCTTGTCTACAACTTTCTTTGTGATTTTTGCAAGAACCTTATCTGATACTGTATATTCACTAATTTCATCTTGAAATGGTTGATTCATGTTATTTTCTGTCATATATATCTCCTTTATCTTTATACTATAAAGATACCCAGCTAGTAAATATTGAAACTATAACTTGTTAAGTTTATCAATAATTTTCTCTATTTCATCAATTTTTTCTTTTATTGATTCTTCATTATTTTGCTTGAGACTATCATAAACACAATGTTCTAGATGGCCTCTTAAGACATCCTTATTGATATTTTTAAGAATAGAAATTGAAGCCATTAGTTGGGTGGATATATCTACACAGTACCTATCATCTTCAACCATTTTTATTAGACCGTCAATTTGTCCACCAACTGTTTTAAGCTTCCTTATAGTTTTGCTTTTATCAGCATGCATTTACTTATATTCGATTCCTTTGTATTCATATCCTGCTTCATCGATTGCAGACTTTAAAGTTTCCTCTTCAATATTTCCTTCGTAAGATACTTCTGCTTGTTTACCTTCAAGGTTTACATCAACTTCTTTTACACCTTCAATTTCACTTAGGGCTTTATTAACGTGTTTTGCACAATTATTGCAGCTCATTCCATCAACATTTACGATTACTTTTTTAAGTTCACTCATTTTATCCTCCAAAATATTTTCTTCGATAGTGACATTCTTACTTTCTTCATATCCAGATGCACTTGACTTAAATCCTCTAAGCCTTAAAGAGTTTAGACAAACAAATACTGATGATAAACTCATAGCAACTGATGCGAACATCGGATTAAGCCTTATATTTAAGCCTGGATAGAGTAGACCTGCTGCGACAGGTATTAATAATATATTATAAAAGAAAGCCCAAAAAAGATTTTCTTTTATAGTTTTTATTGTTGCCTTAGATAATTCTATGGCCTTGACTATGTCTAGTAGTGAATTTTTAACTAGGATGACATCTGCAGAATCTATAGCAACATCAGCGCCGCTTCCTATTGCTATCCCTATATCAGCTCTAGCTAGGGCAGGGGCATCATTTATTCCATCTCCAACCATAGCTACTTTTTTGCCATCAGCTTGTAGTCTTTTAACTACTTTATCCTTATCTTGAGGCAAAACTTCTGCAAATTTCTCATCTATATTTAGCTTTGCCCTTATAGCTTCAGCCGTATTTTCATTATCACCTGTTAGCATAGTTATCTTATAAGAATCTTTTTTTAGCAGGTCAATTGCTATTTTAGATGATTCCTTTGCCTGATCTTGGACAGCTATCAATCCTAGGACCTTATCAGAATCAGAAAAATACATAGAAGTCTTACCTTCTTTTGATAGATCTTTATGAATTGTTTCATATTTTCCAGTAGAAATATTATTTTCATCCATCAACCTAAAATTACCAGCAAAATAAGTTTGACCATCAATTTTTGCTGCAATACCTTTACCTGGAAAAGATGTAAAGTCATCAATAGGGATATTATATATATTTCTTTCTTTTGCTTTATTGATTATAGCTTCTGATAAAGGATGTTCAGATAGGTGCTCGATTGAAGAAGCTATCTTTAAAAATTCATTTTGGTCCATATCTGTCATTATATCTGTTACTACAGGCTTTCCTTCTGTGATTGTTCCAGTCTTATCAAGGAGTATAGTATCAACCTTATGCAAGTTTTCAAGACTTTCTGCATTTTTAAATAATAAGCCTATTTGAGCACTCTTACCTGTTGCAACCATTATTGCCATTGGAGTGGCAAGCCCTAGTGCGCAAGGGCAAGAAATAACAAGTACAGATATCATCAGATTTAAAGCAAATTCAAAGTCTTTGCTATAAAAATACCAACCAATAAATGTAAGGATTGAAATTATAATTACTGCTGGCACAAATATTGCTGATATCTTATCTGCTAATTGTGCGATTGGAGCCTTAGTTTCATTGGCTTCATTTACAAGATTTATGATTTGGGATAGGGTAGTATCTTCACCGACCCTAGTAGCTTCAAACTTAAAAGAACCTTGTTTGTTAATAGTAGCAGAAATAACTTCATCACCAACCTCTTTAGTTATTGGTATTGACTCGCCAGTAATAGCTGCCTCATCAACAAGAGAGCTTCCTTCAATAATTACACCATCTACCGGAATCCTGTTACCAGGCCTAATAACTACCACATCACCTTTTTTTATATCAGCAGTATCTATAGTTATTTCCTCACCATCCCTTATGATATTTGCCTTATCTGGTGATAAGTCCATAAGAGACTTAAGAGATGCTTTTGTCTCGCCCTTACTTCTTGCTTCAAAAAATTTACCAAGAGTAATTAGGGTAAGAATCATTGCTGATGATTCAAAATACAGGTTATGTCTATAATGATCAATCACATCAAATTCTGATAGACCTGCTGCATGGGCCATTCTCATTATCACGAAGATACCATACATAAGAGCTGACGAAGAACCTAAAGCAACTAGGGTATCCATGTTCGGGCTTCCATTTTTTAGTGATTTAAAACCTGAAATAAAAAACTTTCTATTAACAAATATAACTGGAATTGTTAATAAAAATTGAACAAAAGCGTTATTTATCGCTCCACTAGTTCCTTCTAAAAACCTCGGTAGGGGAAGATTTACCATAGGACCCATTGCTACATACATGAGTATTATCATAAAGAAAAAGGATACCTTAAGCCTAAACTTAGTATTATCTTCTTCTGATTCTTTAAGCAAATCCTTTGATACTGACTCATTTTTCCCCTTAACCCTAGCATTATAACCAGCATCTACAACAGCCTTTATAATTTTTTCATCATTTAATTTGCTAGGATTATAATCAACGGTCATCGATTCATTTATTAGATTGACGTTTACTTCTGTAACACCAAGCTTGCTTACAGCCTTGCTGACAGCTGCTTGGCATGAAGAACAAGTCATACCTTCTATATCAAATCTTTGTTTCATTAAACCTCCTTTACCACCCCTAGGGGGGTATATAATTATTATATTTTTACATGAGTCATTGTCAAGTATAATAAGGCATAAGGAGTATATATGAAAAGATATCACATTATTTTTAAAGGTAGGGTTCAGGGAGTAGGCTTTAGATTTCAGGTAAAGATGCTTGCAGACTCACTAAATATTACTGGTACAGTTAAAAATTTATACGATGGGAGTGTTGAAGTCTTTATCCAAGCAGATAAAATAACTTTATATAAGTTTTTTGAGGGATTAGAAAATATTAATTTTGCAAGAATTGAGAATAAATTTGTAGAAGTAGTTGATATTAAGCCCAATGAAAGTGAATTTGAAATAATTTATTAACTTTGAAAAATTAGCATAATAAGGTTTAATAATATTATGAGTTTAAAAAGCAAACTAGTTAAAGTATTAGCAAAATCGATAAGGTCTTCATTAAGATTACTAAATAGAAATGCAACGAGCCTACCAGGCTATATTGCTTATAAATTAGATAAGGATATTCTAAAAGAATTATCAAAAAATACTAAATTTATATTTGTAACCGGCACTAACGGAAAGACAATGACTACTCACTTTTTAGTAAGTATTCTTAAAGAAAAGTATCCAATTGTTTTAACCAACGAATCTGGTTCGAATATGGTCCAGGGAATAATAACATCTTTACTTGATAATCCTAGTGATAAAGAAAGTGTAGCAGTCCTAGAGGTAGATGAGGCTAACTTAGTAAGGATTGGAAATTATCTAAAAGCTGATTATATAGCTCTTACAAATATCTTCAGAGACCAAATGGATAGATTTGGTGAAATTTATAATATCCTAGATAAAATAATTGAAGGAATTGACCTTATGCCTGATGCAAAAATTATAGCAAATGGTGATCTTCCGTTATTTTCTTATGATTCTTTAAGTAGGTATAATCCTATCTATTTTGCAATTAGAGAAAATGAAGATGATGCTTATGTTTTAGATGCAGAATTTAACTCTGATGGAATTTTGTGTCCTCATTGTCATTCAGTATTAAAGTACAAAAGTGTAAATTATTCATCTTTAGGAGACTTTTCGTGTCCTAATTGTGACTTTAAGTCACCAAAGATAAAGTATCGCATAGATAAAATAACAGAGGAAAATCCGGACCATTCTGAATTTGTTATTGATGGCTACAATTATGAAGTAAATGTCGGTGGTAAATATAATATTTATAACGCACTTACCGCTATATCTGTAGCTAGAGAATTAGGTGTATCTCAAGAAAAGATAAAAGAAGGCCTAAAAAAACAAAAGAATGTATTTGGTAGACAAGAAAATATTAAAATCAAAGATAAGAATCTTATAATAAACCTTGTCAAAAATCCAACAGGGCTCAATCAAGTTATTGATCTTATGCTATTGGAAGATAAAGATATTAGTTTAATTTGTCTACTCAATGATAATTACGCTGATGGACTCGATGTGTCATGGATATATGATGCTAATTATGAGAAATTAAAAAAACTTAATATCAAAAAAATATATGTATCTGGTATGAGGTCAAAGGATATGAAAAGAAGGCTTGAAATAGCAGAGCTTATTGATCAACCAATAGTCGAATTTGATTATGAAAATGAGATTTATGATGTAATCGATAAGATTAATACTAGCGATATATATGTTTTATCCACATATACAGCAATGCTAAGACTAAGGGAGGTGCTTGATTTATAGAAAAATTTAGAATATGCCACCTTTATGGAAATCTATTGAATACTTATGGCGATGTAGGAAATTTAATGGCTTTTGAGTATGAACTTAAAAAGTTGGGTATACAAACAGAAAGGAAGATAGTTTCTATAGGTGATGATTTTAAAGAATCTGATTATGATTTTGTTTTCTTTGGTGGTGGCCAGGACTATGAACAGTCCATAGTCAAAAATGATTTAATAAAGAAAAAAGATGAGATTGTTAAATATATCGAAAATAACGGCTTATTTTTAGCAATTTGCGGTGGTTATCAACTGCTAGGCAAGTACTATTATGACGCTTATGGAAACAAAATAGATGGTCTGTCTATCTTCGATCACTATACAGTCAATCAGGATTCTAAAAATAGGTTTACCGGCCAAATAAAAATACAAGTGGAAAGCTTTGATGAAATATGCCTAGGTTTTGAAAATCACGGCGGTAGAACATTTTTGTCAGACAAGCAAAACGCTTTTGGAAAAGTTTTGGAAGGTAACGGTAATAACGGTGAAGATAATAGCGAAGGCTTTATTTATAAAAATACCATAGGGACTTATTTGCATGGTCCAATTCTTGCTAGGAACGAGAACCTGTGCAAAAAAATTATAGAAAAAATATTTAAGGAGAATAATTATGATGTCAGAATCAAAACTAAGAACTAAAGAAGCAGATGAACTTTTCGAAGCGATTTTAATGCTAAAAGATGTTGAGGAATGCTATCAATTTTTTACAGACATCTGTACAGCAAGGGAAATTCAATCAATTTCACAAAGATTACATGTAGCTAAATTATTAAAGATTAGAAAAACCTATTCAGTTATTGAAGAAGAAACAGGCGCTTCTACAGCCACAATTTCAAGAGTTAATAGATCACTTAACTATGGAGAAGGTGGTTACGATTTAGTTCTTGAAAAACTAATTGAAAAAGACCTTAAAGAATCAAAAGAGTAAGTTACTTACTCTTTTTTTGTGGTATAATATATAGGTCGAGAAAGTGAGGTCTTATGAACTTAGATAGGTTAAATGATAGGCAAAAAGAAGCGGTTTTACATAGGGATGGCCCTTTATTAGTCTTAGCAGGAGCTGGAAGTGGAAAAACCTCCGTTTTAACCACAAGTATAGCCTATAAAATCAAGGAGCAATCTATAAATCCTAGCCATATTTTAGCTATAACCTTTACCAACAAGGCAGCTGGAGAAATGAAAGAAAGAATAGCTGATTTGCTAGATATGGATGTTTCTTATTTATGGATAGGAACCTTTCACTCAATCTGTGCTAGAATATTAAGGATGAACATAGAAAAAATTGGATATTCTAGTAATTTTACAATATATGATACTACAGATCAGAGAACCCTAATCAAAGAAATAATAAATGACCTTGGCCTAAAAGATGAGATAAATTACAGGCTTGCTCAAAATGTAATATCAAATGCAAAAAATAAATCTATAGGACCCGATGAGTTCTTAAAGCTAAATTTCTATATGCAAGATGCAGATGCCATTGCTGAGATTTATAAAGAATATGAGAAAAAGAAATTTGATTACAATGCGCTAGATTTTGATGATTTGATAGAAAAAGTCTTGGACTTATTTTCAAAAGATAAGGAAACCCTTGCCTATTACCAAAATAAATTTGATTATATATTTGTAGATGAATTTCAAGATACAAACAACTCTCAATATGAACTAATAAAATTCATAGCAGGGGCAAATCAAAACGTTGTTGCAGTAGGAGATGCAGACCAATCTATCTATTCATTTAGGGGAGCAGATATTAGAAATATCTTAAATTTTGAAAAAGACTTTCCAGCAACAAAAACCATAAAACTTGAGCAAAATTATAGGTCTACTTCAAAAATTTTAAATACCGCAAATAAATTAATCGCTAATAACCTCGAGAGAAAAGAAAAGAATCTTTGGACTGATCAAAATGAGGGAGCAGATGTAATTTATAAAGAAACCTCTGTAGAAAGTGAAGAAAGCCAATTTGTAATTGAAACAATTAAAGACCTCATATCCGAGGGATATAAGGAAAATGATATAGTAATTCTCTATAGGACAAATGCTCAATCAAGACCTTTTGAGGAAATTCTTTTGAAAAATTTAATGGCTTACAAAGTTATAGGTGGTTTAAAATTCTATGATAGAAAAGAAATTAAAGACTTAATATCCTATTTAAATATATTAGTCAACCACCAGGATGATATAAGTCTAAAGAGAATTATAAATGAACCAAAAAGAGGAATCGGTGCTAAATCAGTAGAAAATATTGAAAATATAGCCAGAAGTCATGGGATTTCAATGCTTGATTTGATAATAGATCCTAATTTTTCACTTCTTCTAACTGATAGGTATAGAAAATTAGCTGATAAGTTCTACCTACCACTTAAAGATATTTTTGAAAATGTAGATAAATATAAGATTGTCGATTTAATCAATGAAGTCCTTGAAAAATCCAACTATCTTAAAAATCTCGAAAAATCTATAGCAGTAGAAGATAGGGCAAGGATCGATAATATAAACGAATTTATATCATCTGCTGCTGAATACCAAGAAAATAATCCAGATGATAATTTAAGAGATTATTTAGAAAATCTTTCTCTCTTATCTGATATAGATAAGACCGAAGATTCAGAAAATTCAATATCTCTTATGACAATGCACCAGGCTAAGGGTCTTGAATATCCAGTAGTTTTTATAGTTGGCCTAGATGAAGGACTGTTTCCTAGCAAAAGAAGTTTAGATGAGGGTAATCTAGAAGAAGAAAGAAGGCTCTTTTATGTAGGAATCACCCGTGCAAAGGAAAAACTTTACCTAACCAGCTCTCAAGTAAGAAGAAATTATGGTAAAGTAACATATTATAAGCCATCAAGATTTATAGAAGAAATAGATGATCAAATAAAAAAGCAAACAAATAAGGAATTTATTGACTTTAACTCTAGAACTTACGAAAGATCTTTAAATGAAGATTATATGAGAGAAAAGGCTAGACAATCTGTCCTAAACCTAAAGGCTAAGGCCTACAAAAAGGATGATTCAACCTATCAAGTAGGAGATACAGTTATGCATAGCAAATGGGGAAAGGGAATGGTCGTTCAAATCAAAGAGAGCGAAGATGGCAATGAATTAGTAATAGCTTTTGATAAGAAAGGCCTTAAGAAATTAAACCAAGATTATGCACCAATAACAAAGGTATAAATATGGATAAAAGACAAGAACTTGAAAATTTAATAGAGCAAATAAATACACTAGACTATAGGTATTATACATTAGATAAGCCTTCAGTATCTGATGGAGAATATGATAAGCTATATGATAGGCTTGTAAGTCTTCAAGAAGAACTGGATTATACACCAGATGATTCACCAACAAATAGGGTCGGAGGAGCAGTTCTTGATAAGTTTGAAAAGCACTACCACCTTACAAGACTTTTAAGCCAAGATAAGGCCCAATCATATGACCAACTCAGGGACTGGATAGATAGGTGTAAACGTCTTAAAGAAAATTACGAAAGAGAAAACTCAGTTAAATTAGCTGAACTAGAATTCATCATGGAATATAAATTTGATGGACTAACCATAAATTTAACCTATGAAAATGGCCTACTACAGACTGCAGCAACAAGGGGAAACGGTTCTGTAGGTGAAGAAGTTAAGGCCCAGGTAGAGACGATAAGATCAATTCCACTAAGAATTAAGGAAGAGTCCCTAATAGAAATACAGGGAGAAGCTCTGATGCCTTTATCAGAGCTAGAAAGATATAACAAAGAAAACTCTCTACAACTTAAAAATGCAAGAAATGCTGCTGCTGGCGCAATCAGAAACCTAGATACTAGCGAAACTGCTAAAAGAAGATTGACTGCATTTTTCTATGCAGTGCCTACAAATTCTTTAGATTTTAAAACTGAAGAAGATATGCTAGATTTCTTAAGGGAAATGAAACTAAATGTACACCCTTATCATAAAAAAGTCAAAAACATTGATCAGATTATAGAAGAACTTGAAAGAATAGAAAAGGAAAGAAAAACATTAGATATCCTAACTGATGGGGTTGTAATAAAAATTAATGACAAAAAAACTCAAGAAGCCCTTGGATACACAAATAAATTCCCAAGATGGTCAATAGCTTATAAATTTGAAGCAGAAGAGTTTACAACAAAACTATTAGATGTAGTTTGGAATGTAGGAAGGACAGGTAAGGTCACACCATCTGCCATACTTGAGCCTGTAGATTTTTCTGGAGTAACAGTTTCTAGAGCAACTTTAAATAACTATGATGATATCCTAAGAAAAAAGGTAAAAATTGGTTCTGAAGTATTCATAAGAAGGTCAAATGACGTTATTCCTGAAATACTCGGCGTAGTTGATGAAAACCAAGAAGGAACTACAGAAATAGAAAAACCTACTAAGTGTCCTTATTGTCACAGCGAACTGATACAAGGAAATGTCCACATAATTTGTCCTAATTCCATTTCCTGCAAACCACAATTACTTGCTAGAATGGAGCATTTTGCATCAAGAAATGCAATGGATATAGAAGGTCTTTCAGAAAAAACAATTGGCCAGCTAATAGAAGAATTAGGCATTAATGAAATAGATGATATATATGATTTAAAGTATGATGATTTAATAAACCTAGATAGATTTGGACCAAAGAAAACTAACAACTTGTTAACAGCAATAGAAGCTAGTAAAAATTGTGATCTTAATAGCTTCATCTATGCAATTGGTATACCCAATGTTGGTGAGAGAACAGCACGAGACTTAGCTAATAAGTTTAGAAGTTTTGAGAAATTAAGATTGGCCAAAGCTAGTGAACTTATAGAAGTTGAAGATATAGGTGAAATAACCGCAGAAAACATCGTAGAGTTTTTCTCAGATGAAAATATAACTTCATCAATTGATAGGTTGCTAGCAAAAGGAATTAGCATCAATAATCCACAAACAAACGATAAATCTGATAAGCTTAAAGATTTAAGCTTTGTTATCACAGGAAGTATTGACGGATTTAATAGAGAAGATATTAAGGAACTTTTAGAAAAAAATGGAGCTAGTGTAAAAGGTTCTGTTTCAAAAAATACTGATGTTGTTCTTGCTGGTGACAAGGCTGGTTCAAAAAAGAAAAAAGCCCTAGAGCTTGAAATCGAGATATATGAAGGTGAGAAGCTAAATAAATTCTTATCTGAATTAAAAGGAGAATAAAATGAATGTAAAAGAAGTAGAAAGGATATATAACCTTAGTAATCTAAGCCTAGAAAATTCTGATAAAGAGCTTATAGCTCAAAAATTCAATAAAGTCTTAGATTTTATTGAGGTAATCTTTGATGAAGATACTACAAATGTAGATATGTGTGAATATATCAGTAGACACAAGGCGGTTTTTAGGAAAGACGAGCCAAGAAAATCGCTTGATAGGGAAAAGGCACTTGAAAATGCTAAAGATACTGAATATGGCTACTTTAGATTAGACTGGAAATTATAGGAGCAATAATGGATATACAAAAATCAATAGAAGCTTATAAAGAGGGTAAGGTTAGCGTTGTTGAAAACACTAAACAAGTCCTAGAAAAGATAAAAAATGATACAACAAATGCATATATAGCTTTTGATGAAGAAGACTCTATCAAAAGAGCGGAATATCTAGATAAAAAATTAGCAAATAATGAAAAACTTGGCAAGCTTTTTGGTATAGCTGTAGCAGTTAAAGATAATATATCATATAAAAATATGGATATGACCTGCGCCTCCAATATGCTAAAAGGATTTAGACCAATGTTTGATGCAAAAGTTATAGAAAATCTTCTCAAAGAAGATGCAATCATCATCGCAAAAACAAACATGGATGAATTTGCTATGGGAGCTAGAGGTAAAACCTCAGTTTTTGGTCCAGTAAAAAATCCAATCGATCCAGAAAGAGTAACCGGTGGATCATCATCAGGATCAGCGGCTGCAGTAAGCAAGGGCGATGTCTTAGTTTCACTTGGAACAGATACTGGTGGCTCTGTAAGAGGACCTGCTAGCTATTGTAATATTCTTGGTTATAAACCAAGCTATGGTATGGTAAGCAGAAATGGTGTAGTATCAATGGCAAATACCCTAGATCAAGTATCTGTTTTTGCAGAAAACATCGAAGACCTTAGAAATATAGCAAGTATAATCGCTGGACCTGATGAAAATGACATGACAGTTAGGTTAGATGATTATGACTACAGTAGAGAAGATTATGATTTCGAGGGAAAGAAGATTGCCTACATCAGTACCAGTGATTTCTTAAATAAAGGAATAGAAGAAGAAGTTAAAAATGACTATAAGATTGGTCTAGATATGCTTAAAAATATGGGTGCTGAGCTTACAGAAATAAGTTTAAAATATTCTAAATATGCAAACCAAGTATACAATGTCGTAATGAGTTCAGAAGTTTCTTCAAACATGTCAAGATTTGATGGAATAAGATTTGGCCACCAAAGTGAAACTTATACATCAGTTGATGAATTATTTATAAATTCAAGGTCAGAAGGCTTAGGAGAAGAGGTTCAAAGAAGGATTGCACTAGGTACCATGTATCTCTCAGCTGATGATGATCAAAGAGTTTATAGACAAGGTCTAAAATTAAGAAACTTAATTAAAAAGGAGCTAGAGAGTGTATTTGAAGACTTTGATCTAATAATTACACCAACAACAATAAATCTACCACCATTTTTAGAAGATGATTATAGTGACCCACTTTCTGATTTTAGGTCAGACGGATTTAACGTATTAGTTAATCTAGCAGGCATGTGTGGTATATCCCTTCCAGTAAGGAAAGGTATCTCCGGTGCTTGTCAATTCATTGCTAATAGTTATGAAGATAAAAAATTACTAAATGCTAGCGAAGAATTTTTAAGGAGAATCAATGAAAACTAAAACAATAATAGGACTTGAGATTCACGTTGAATTATCAACTGAAACAAAGATGTTTTGCTCCTGTAAAAATGAATTCGGAGCAATTCCAAATACAAATGTATGCCCAATATGTCTTGGCCATCCAGGCACCCTACCAGCAATGAATGAAAGAGCGGTAGAATTAGCTGTAATGGCAGGTCTTGCTTTTAATTGTAAGATTAGAAATGATCAAAAAGTAGATAGAAAGAAATATTTCTACCCAGACCTTGTAAAGGGTTACCAGCTAACACAATTTGATAAGCCATACGCTTATGAAGGCTATCTTGAACTAGCTAGCGGTAAGCATATAAATATTAGGGAAATCCACATGGAAGAAGATACTGGAAAATCTAACCACAATGATGATGATACAGTTTTAATGGATTACAATAGGGCTGGTGTCCCTCTTATTGAAATAGTGACTGACCCTGATATTTCTTCACCAGAAGAAGCAAGAGAGTTTGTAGAAACATTAGCTTCAACCCTAAAATTCCTAAAGGTAAGTGACTGTATTATGGCTGAAGGTTCAATGAGAGTCGATGTAAATGTCAACTTAAAAGACGAAGATACAGGTCTTAGGACAGAAATTGCAGAAATTAAAAATATCAACTCAATTAAAGCTATAGAAAACGCCCTAGAATTTGAAGTAAAAAGACAAAGAGACCTTCTTGAAAATAATCAAACTGGTGATAAAGAAACAAGAAGATGGGATGATATAAAGCTTGAAACAATTCATATGAGAAATAAAGAAGTAGGAAATGATTATAGATTTTCTGCTGATGGCGATATACCTGACATCTATTTATCAGACGAATATATAAACGATGTAGCAAAAAATCTTCCTGAACTTCCAAAAGATAAAGAAAAAAGATATATAGCTGAGTATGGTCTATCAGCCTATGATGCAAACCTTCTAAGCCATGATAGAAACTTAGCTAGATTATTTGAAGAAACTAACATACTAGTAAAAGATGCAAATACCAGTGCAAATTGGATATTAACAGAACTTTCAAGAAGACTTAATGAGGCAGAAGAAACTGCTGATCAAATGAAATTGTCTGTAGAAAACTTTGCAAAATTAATAAATCTTGCTAAAGACAATAAGATAAATAACAACGTAGCAAAAAAATTGTTGCGTGAAATCTACCTTTCTAATGAAGATCCTGAAGTTCTTGCCCAAGAAAGAAATCTATTGCAGATATCTGATTCTTCATACCTAGAAGAAATAGTAGATGAGGTTCTTAGTGAAAACCCAGAATCTATCGAAGATATCAAAAATGGTAAAGATAGAGCCTTTGGATTTTTAGTAGGTCAAGCTATGAAAAAAACTAAAGGGAAGGGTAATCCTCAAGAAATCAACAAATTACTAAAAGAAAAGATAGGAGAATAGAAAGTGTTAAAGCACTTTCTTTTTTTCAAATGACTATATTAATTAAAAATGCGAAAATACTTCCAATGGATGGGGCTGATATATTTACATCAGACTTATTCATTGAAGGTAAATACATAAAAAAAATAGAAAAAAATATAAGCGATGAAGCCGACCAAACAATAGATGCAAGTAACATGGTTCTTATGCCTGCCTTTATCAACAGCCATAGTCATGTTGGAATGAGTCTATTTAGAAATTATGGAGAAGAGGTAGACCTTTATACCTGGTTAAATGATTATATATGGCCACTAGAAGAAAGGCTTGATAATAGACAAACCTATCTTGCATCAATGCTTTCTCTAATTGAAATGGCTAATAATGGCATAGGAACCTTTGCTGACATGTACTTTTTCTCTGAAGCAACTATCTTAGCTTGCAAGGAAATAGGACTTAGAGCACAAATTTCAAGAGGATTATCAATTCCAGATGATGATGATTATAGGTTAAAAGAAAATATATACCTATATAAGAAATATAAAGATTATGATCTAATAGATATTGGACTTGGGCCACACGCCATCTACACATCAAATCTTGACTACCTTAAAAAGATATCTGATCTAGCCTATAAGTATAAGATGCCTATCCACATCCACCTATCAGAAACTAAAAAAGAAAATGAGGATTGTATAGAGCGCTTTGGTATGACACCAACTGAAGTCTTTGAAAAAGCTGGGATATTTAAGCATAAAACCATTGCAGCCCATGGCATTTACCTAACAGATAATGACCTAGATATAATAAAAGAAAACAAGGTATCAGTAGTTCACAACCCTTCTTCCAATCTAAAATTAAAATCAGGATTCATGAACTTATCTAGATTACTTGATAAGGGGATAAATGTATGTCTAGGTACTGATTCATCCGCTAGTAACAACAAACTTTCTATCCTTAGAGAGATGGAGCTTGCGGCACTAGTATCAAAGCTATATTCATCTAGGATAGTTACAGCAAGAGAAATACTGGAGATGGCAACTATAAATGGTGCAAAGGCCCTAGGCTTAGATGATAAAATTGGAAGTATAAAAGTAGGTAAAGAAGCTGATCTAATACTAATAGATTTATCTAATGTAAATCACACACCTACAAACAATATTTTGTCATCTCTAATATATTCAACCTATGAAAAAGACATTAAATGTACTATTGTAAATGGAAACATAGTAGCAAGAGATGGAAAGATATTAAATATTGATCAAGCTACAGTATCAAATGATATATTAAAAACTTCCCAAAGGATTATGGACTAATGATTGGGATAGATATTCTTTCAATAAAAAAAATAAAAAATAAAAGTGGAAGTAATTTCCTAAGGAAAGTTTTTACAGAAAATGAAATTACCTATGCTTATAGCAAGAAAAATCCCTACCAAACCCTTGCAGGTATTTTCGCTCTGAAAGAAGCAATTATCAAGGCTTACGACCTAAAATTGTCCTACATTATTAAAAAAAGAATAGAAATTGTAAGCAATAATAATCCAATTGCATACCTTGATGGCAATAAACTTAATTCAGATTTATCGATATCACACGACGGTGAATATGCAATTGGAGTCTGCTATAAAAAAGAAAATATGATATCTATAGATAATAAAATGAAGAACTTATTACCAAATAGACCCCACCAAAGTCATAAGGGAGACTATGGAAAAATAGCAATTTTAGGAGGATCTCCTGGCATGGCTGGGTCTTGCTATCTTACATCCCTTGCATGTTTAAGAGCAGGAGCAGGACTTGTTTATCTTTTAGTCCCACAATCTATTTCTAATATCTTAGAGATAAAATCGGTTGAGCAAATAATAAAAACTATTGATTCTAATATATTAAAGTATAATAAAAACATAATTAAGCAAATCTTATCTTCACTTGAAGATAAGGATGTACTTGCTATTGGCCCAGGTATGGGAAGAGATGAGTCTCTTAATAAATTAATTTCAGAAGTGATAGATAATTTCAATGGGAAAATAATAATCGATGCAGATGGTTTAAATGCCTTAAGCAAGGATTTGAGTATTTTGAAGAATAAGAAAAATATTATACTAACTCCTCATTTAAAGGAATTTTCTAGACTTACTGGGCTAACAATAAATAAAATAAATGAAGACAGAGTCAATATTGCAAAAAACTTTGCCAAAGAACATAAAGTTATATTGGTTCTTAAGTCTGAAAATACCCTTGTAACTGATGGTAATAAACTATATATAAACGAAATAGGAAACCCAGGCATGGCTACAGCCGGAAGCGGAGATGTCCTAACTGGCATAATCAGCGGCATATTACATAAACTAGAAGCTTTTGATGCTGCAAAGCTTGGCGTCTATCTTCATTCCCTAGCAGGAGATTTAGCAGCAGAAGATTTATGCCAAGACTCCCTGATTGCTAGAGACATAATAGCTTATTTACCAAAGGCTATAAGGCTTATGAGGTAATAATGCTAGAAAATTATTTAGAAGTTAACATAGATAAAATAAGACAAAATATAATTAACATAAAAAATGAGTCTGGTTCTTTGTTTTGCGCAGTTGTAAAGGCTAATGCTTATGGATTAGGTTCTGTTGAAATTAGCCAAAATATCGAAGATATTGTTGATTATTTTGCTGTCGCAAGATTACAAGAAGCTTTAAAATTAAGAAAAAACAATATTACTAAACCAATACTAGTTCTAGGCTATGTAGGAATTGATGATATTAAACTTTGCCATGACTATAATATTGATATAACGATATATGACTTAGATTTTTCTAAGGAAATTAACAACTTAGATTATAAAGTCAATTGCCATCTAGCTCTAGATACAGGTCATAGTAGGCTTGGATTTAGAGAGTTTGAAATCGATAAAATTAATAAGCTAAAATACTTAAAAAATCTTAATATAATAGCTGCCTTCAGTCATTTCTCCACAGCAGATGAAGAAGACACCAACTATACAGATGAACAATACAAGGTATTTGACGAAATGCTGGATGCTATTGATTTAAATTTCGATTTTGTACATATTTCAAATTCTGCAGGAGCTATTAAACATCATATCTATAAGAATATGATAAGGGTAGGTCTTGCCATGTATGGCTTATATCCATCGGATGTTGTGAAAAAAGATACTACTATAAAATTATCTAGATCATTTAATCTTTATTCAACTGTATCCTTTGTCAAAAAGATAAAAAAAGGGACTGGTGTAAGCTATGGTAGAACCTTCATAGCAGATAAGGATATGGAAATTGCTACTGTCACTATTGGTTATGCAGATGGATATTTAAGATCATTTTCCAATGTAGGAGAAGTTTATATTAATGGTAAGCCATGTAGGGTTCTTGGTAGAGTTTGTATGGACCAAATTATGGTTGATGTAAGTGGTTTGGATGTTAAGATTGGTGATAGGGTAGAAATATACAAAGATATAGACCTTGAAGCAAGTAAGGCATCTACAATTTCTTATGAGCTTATGACTAATATCTCTCTAAGAGTTAATAGAATCTATATTAGGAATGGTAAAGAGTTAAATACGCACATTGATTTAGGAGAAATTTATGAAAGTTAGAAGAGGTGATCTATATTACGCTGACTTATCTCCTGTCGTAGGAAGTGAGCAGGGTGGCGTTAGACCTGTTATTGTAGTGCAAAATGATGTTGGTAATAAGTATTCTCCGACAATTATTGTTGCACCAGTTACAAGTCAAATGAATAAGGCTAAACTTCCAACCCATGTTAAAATTAAGGGAAATAAATATGGGCTTCCTAAAAATTCTGTAGCCCTTATGGAGCAATTAAGGACCATAGATAAGAAAAGACTAAGGGAAAAAATTGGAAGCTTCTCAAATGACATAATGAATAAAATAAATGAAGCGATATCTATTTCTTTAGCTTTAGAAAATGATTAATACATAAAAAGGACTTTTGTAAATGACGCTATAAAGAATTTATAGCTATATTAACATAAGTCCTTTTTTATCTCTTATTTATTTTGAAAGTCATTCACTATCATCTTAGCAAGTTCGTCTGGATTACCGCATCCTGTTGTTATAACTAGATCATCATCTCTTATAATCTCATAAATATAATCTCTTGCTTCTTCAAATGTAGATAGATATTTAGCATTTAAGCCTTTTTTTACCATGGCATCTACGACATCCTTTGAATGTATACTAGGATCAAATTTTTCCCTTGCAGCGTAAATATCTGTGACAATAACTTCATCTGCTGCATCAAAACTATTTAAAAAATCATTAAATAAAGTTTTTGTTCTTGAATAAGTGTGAGGCTGCCACACACAAATCAACCTTCCTTTTGTATGCTCTGCTATAGCATTTAGGGTTACTAGAATTTCAGAAGGGTGGTGACCGTAATCAGTCATGATGGTAACATTATTTACATGTCCAATTATCTGCATCCTTCTATCAAGGCCCTTGTATTTTTTAATATTTTCTTTAATAGTCTCTATATCAATTCCATTTTCATATGTTGAAATTATAGCTGCCATTGCATTGTTTATGTTATGTCTACCTATTACACCTAAGGAGAAATGTTCAACAGAACCATTTCTTAGCTTAAGATCAAAGCTTGGTCTTCCTATATCATCAAATACTATATTTGTTGCATTATAATCTGCGTTTGGATTTTCTTGACCATAAGTTATAAGCTGACCTTGAACAGCATCTAGGATAAGCTTATTATTCTCTTCATTTAAGTTGAGTATTGTTTTAGAGTTTTTGTCTTGATTTCTAAGATATTCCTTAAATGTATTTACTATATCATCCAAATCTTTATAATAATCTAAATGATCTTCATCTATATTTAAAATTATAACAGTTTGAGGAAAGTAGTATCTAATATTACCCTTATATTCACAAGCTTCTGTTACTAGATAATCTTCACTACCAACTTTAACATTACCCTTCATTTCATCCAAATTTCCACCTAATAAAATTGTGGCATCTTCATCAGAATGAAGCAAGATCTTAGAAATCATAGAAGTTGTTGTTGACTTGCCATGCGAACCAGATACAGCTATAGAGTTTTTGTAATTTCTCATTAGAGCTCCAAGGAAAACTCCTCTAGTAACTATCGGAACATCAAGCTTTTTTGCCGCTATTAATTCCTCGTTATCATCTGCGATAGCATCAGTGTATACAACTAAATCAGGGTTTTGGATATTTTCTTTTTTTTGTCCTATATAAACCTCTATTCCAAGTTTAATGAGACCCTTTACAGAATCAGAAAGGCTTCTATCAGAACCAGTGACTTCATATCCTTTTTCAAGTAGTAAGTGAGCTAGTCCACTCATTGATATTCCACCTATACCGATAAAATGAACACGATTATAATCATGTTCATTTAAATTAAATTCAAACATATATTCTCCTTATAGTAGTCTAATCATAAGTAATTTTATCATATTATACCATATTTAATCTTGATATCTTGTCAAGTAATACTTTGAATATATCAAAGGATGACGTATATTTATTATAGAATATAAAGTAAAAAAGGAGGGTTCATGAAATTTGTTTTAGCCAATGACCATGGGGGAATTGATTTAGAGCCAGTGGTTAAAGAAAAGCTTGAAGATCTAGGCCATGAAGTCATTCATGTTGGAACTTTCGATAAAAATTCTTGTGATTACAGTGACTTTGCTGTAAAAGCTTGCGAAAAAATCAAAGCCGGCGAGGCTGATTTTGGCGTACTTATATGTGGAACAGGTCTAGGAATGAGTATTTCTGCCAATAAAATCAAAGGAATAAGAGCTGCATGTGTTTCTGAACCATTTTCAGCTAAAATGTCTAGAGCACACAATAATGCAAACGTATTATGCTTAGGTGCTAGAGTAATAGGTTCTGAATTATGTAAGATGATAGTAGAAGAATTTGCTACTACAGATTTTGAGGGCGATCGCCACCAAAGACGTATAGATAAAATAAGTAAAATAGAAGAGAATAACTGAGACTTTTGAAGTCTCTATTTTTATTAATAAAGGAGAGATTAATGACAATACCAACACCTCATATTTCAGCAACAAGCAAAGACCAAATTGCAAAAACTGTACTTATGCCTGGAGATCCTCTAAGAGCCAAGTTTATAGCTGATAACTTCTTAGAAAATGTTGAACAATTTAATGAAACTCGTGGAATGCTAGGATATACTGGCTATTATAAGGGAAAAAGAGTTTCTGTGATGGGCTCAGGTATGGGTATACCATCATCAATGATTTATTACAACGAATTATTCAATTTCTATGATGTAGATTGCATCATTAGGGTAGGAACTGCTGGTTCTATGCAAGAAGATGTAAAACTACATGACATTGTAATTGCCACCTCTGCTTGTTCAGAATCATCCATAAATGATAACTTATTTGGCAACATACATTTTTCATCAACCCCTAATTTTGAGCTTCTAATGAAAGCTTATAATAAATCAATCGATCTTGGATACACAACCCATTGTGGTCAAGTGCATTCTTCAGACCAATTCTATTCTGAAATGGAACCAAAAGTTTTTGAAAACCTTAGAAAATACGGTATTCTTTGTGTAGAAATGGAATCATATGGTTTGTTTATGGCCGCTAGAAAACATGGAAAAAAAGGTCTTGGAATATTTACAATATCTGACTCCTTAATAGAAAATTTAGCAGACAGTGCAGAAAATAGACAAAAATCTTATACAAATATGATGGAACTAGCCCTAGAAGTAGCAGAAGATTAATAATGATTAAAACAATAATAATGGCAGCAGGAGAAGGTACCAGGATGAAGTCAAATACTTCTAAGGTACTTCACAAACTGCTCAATAAAGAAATAATAAAATATGTAACAGATGCTAGTAATTTTGAAGACTCAGAAACAATATTGATAGCAGGTAAAAATAAGCCCAAACTAGAAAGTCTCTTTCCAGATTTTAAAATTGTTGAACAAAAAATCGGTCCTGGTATACCTTATGGCACAGGCTACGCTGTAAGCCTAGCTATGAACCTAATAGAGGATAATGACCAAGTATTAATACTTAATGGTGATATCCCATTAATCAAAAAAAATTCTTTAGAAGAATTTGTTTCCTATCACAAGCAAAATAAAAGTGCTTGTACTATCCTATCTACAACCATAGATAATCCAAAAGGTTATGGTCGTATAATTAGAAATGATAATAATGAGTTTACTGCAATTATAGAAGATAGGGACCTTGAAGATAAGCAAAGAGATATCAAAGAAATAAATGTTGGTATATACATCTTTAAAGCAAAAGATTTAAAAGAATCTCTTGCAAAAATAGATTCAAACAACGATCAAAACGAGCTATACTTAACAGATTGTATAGGGATTTTAAAATCAGCTGGTAAAAAAGTAAGTGCATATGTAAATTCTGATACCGATCAATTTTATGGCATAAATAACAAATTTGAGCTAAATCAGGCAAACAAAATCCTTCAAAGAAGAATTAACAAGGCCTACATGCTTGATGGAGTAATAATTGAATCTCCAGAAACAACTTTTATTGAGCCAGGAGTTGAAATTGGTAAGGACACTATAATATCTGGTTTTGTAAAAATATATGGCAAAAGTAAAATCGGTGAAAATTGCTATATAGACGGAACTTCAAGAATTACTAATTCTATCATTGAAGACAATGTTAGAATTGATAATGCCATATTAGATGATGCTTATATGGAAAAAGATAGCAATATCGGACCATTTGCAAGATTAAGACCAAATGCTCATATAGGGGAAGCTGTACACATTGGTAATTTCGTAGAAGTTAAAAATTCAAGCCTTGGTAAGGGCACAAAAGCTGGACACTTAGCTTACATAGGTGACAGTGATTTAGGATCAAATATAAATATTGGCTGTGGGGTTGTATTTGTTAATTATGACGGTAAATATAAACATAGGTCAATAATAGAAGATGATGCTTTTATAGGATCTAATGCAAACATTGTAGCACCTGTCCATGTCAAAAAAGAAGGCTTTGTAGCGGCTGGTTCTACAATAACTGAAGATGTTGATTCTGGAGAATTAATAATTGAAAGAGCTGAACAAAAGCATGTAAAAGGCTACGTCGAAAAAAAGAAACAAAGGGATAAAAATCATAAGGAGTAGAAATGACACTAACAAGAAACACCTACGTTCAAAGGGGAGAACTAAAGCTATTATCTGGAAATTCTAATATTAAACTAGCACAAAGTGTTGCAAAAAATCTTGGAATAAATTTAACTGAAGCAGATATTAACAAATTCAAAGATGGAGAAATAAGCATCAAAATTAATGAATCTATAAGGGGCAAAGATGTGTTTATAATGCAACCAACATCAGCGCCAACAAACGATAATATCATGGAATTGTTAATTATGATAGATGCTTGTAGAAGGGCCTCTGCTGGTTATATCAACGCTGTTATACCATACTATGGCTATGCAAGACAAGATAGAAAAACCAGAGGAAGAGAACCAATTACAGCCAAACTAGTCGCAAATTTATTAACAGTAGCAGGTGCTAACAGGGTAATAACTATGGACCTTCACGCTGGACAAATCCAAGGATACTTTGATATACCAGTAGACCATTTTTCAGCAATCAGGCTATTATCTACTCACTTTAAATCTTTTGCATATGATAAACCAGAAGAATTTGTTGTGGTAAGCCCTGACTTAGGTGGAGTAAGACGTGCTAGAGAATTTGCTGATTATCTAAAACTTCCTATAGCAATCATAGAAAAAAGAAGACCAATGCCAAATGTTTCTGAAGTAATGTCAGTAATCGGTGACTTTGAAGGAAAGCATGCTATAATTGTTGACGATATGATTGATACAGCAGGAACAATTACAAACGCTGCAGACTTCTTAGTTGAGCATGGTGCAAAAGATGTATACCTAGTTGCAACTCACGGAGTATTTTCAGGAGATGCAATCAAGAAGCTTCAAAAACCATCAGTCAAAGAGGTAATAATAACAGATACAATAGAATTACCTGAAGAGAAGAAAATAGATAAAATAGTTCAATTATCTATAGCACCTTTGCTTGCAGAGGCCATTCATAGGATAAACACATACGAATCTATAAGCGGACTATTTTCGGTTCTTGAATAATGTATTTTATAGTAGGTCTAGGCAATCCAGGTTTACAATATGAAAATACCAGGCATAATGCAGGATTTTTAACAATAGATTATATTGCATCTAAATACAATATAGACGTAAGAAGGTCTAAATTTAAATCTTTATATGGTCAGGGAGAAATCTCTGGCCAAAAAGTTATGCTCGTTAAGCCCCAAACTTTCATGAACAACTCTGGGGAAGCCGTAAGAGAAATTAAAAACTTTTATAAATTTGATAGTGACAAGCTAATTGTAATATATGATGATATTGATATAGAATTTGGCACGATTAGAATTAGAAAAAAAGGTTCTGCAGGTACCCATAATGGAATGAAATCTATAATTTACCAAATTCAAGATGATAATTTTCCAAGAATTAAGATATCAGTTGGTAAAAAGCCTGAGTATATGAATCTGGCTAATTTTGTCCTATCAGGATTTAGCCAAAAAGAAGTAAGTGTAATAGAAGATGAGATAAGACTTGCATCTGATGCAATCGAAACTATCTTAGCTGACAGCATTGACAAGTCCATGAATAAATTCAATTCTATTAAACTATTGGAAGAAGATAATGAATAAATTAAATGAAAAATTAATTAATCTCGATCAAGTAAAAAACATAAAAGACAATATAAGATTTAATAGTCCAATATATATTCAGGGCCTAAGTGAAGGTATAAAAACTCACCTGGCCCTAGCTTTGTTTGAATTATTAGATAAAAATATAGTAATCATATGTGAAAATAACAAAACAAGCGAAAAATTTGTCTCAAGTATCAATGAAATAAAGAATATAGCTAAAAACTACCCAGGACTTGAGACTAACTTTTATAATATAAAAAGTATTGATGATTCAAAGCTAGACAAAAGACTTGATGTCTTAATTAGCTTAGCTAATAAAGAAAAGTTTATCACTGCAACAACAATTGAAGCTTTAAAAAATAAACTAACACCTTTAGACAAATTTAATGAGTCATTTGTTATAATTAACGAGGAATCTATAATTGCTGTAAATGATTTAATAAATAAACTTATAAAGCTCAACTATAATCCTAGTGATTTTGTTGAGGATAAGGGAGATTTTGCAAAAAGAGGCTCGATTATAGATTTATGGCCAATAAATTACGAAAAACCAGTTAGAATTGAGCTATTCGACGATGAGATTGATTCTATAAGAGTTTTTGATAATGACAGCCAAAGGACAATAAATAAGCTAGAATCAGTAAAAATTTACCCAGCTAGTGAGCTTCTTTATGATAAAGATGACTATCAATCAGTAATAAATCTTATCAATTCCGATATCAAAAATAAAAAAATAAAAGATAGTAGAGATCAAAAGCTTGTAGATAAATATAAACAAATTATCTCATATCTAGATCAAAGCATGTATATCGCAAATAAAGATTTAATCACTGCCTATAGAGATAATAGTTATTCTTCTATGCTTGATTATTTAGATAAGGATACAGTTTTTATCTTTGATGATGTATCAAGAGTATATGAATCTACATTAAAGTTAGATGAAAAATTTGATTACGATCTTGCCTATCAAATGGAAAATGGTGAAGTTTTTAGAACTTTTGAAAAGTATTCAATTAGTACGAATGACATTTACAAGCAAATTGAAGATTTTGAAATAGTTAACTTCACATCAATTTTAAAAAGATCAAAACTTTTTTCACCACGAAAAATTATAGAATTGAAATCAATCGAAGCAGAAAGTTTCAATAAAAATATTAAAACTTTTATAGATACTTGTATTGAGCTTGTTAATATGGATAACAAAGTCTTCATATTTTCTGGATCTGAAACTAAAAAAAATAATATTTTAAAAGCATTTATTGAAAACTCATTCGCTCTAGTTGGTGATGAAAATAACAACCCTAACTTTGATACTATTCCGATTATAGTATCAGAAAAAAAGGCTAGTGAAGGATATTACGTTAAAGATATAAATCTAAACGTATTTACTAGCAAGGAAATATTCGGCAAATCAAACCTATCTAAGAAGAAAGCAAATAAAAAGACCACTTCTAAAAGTATTATAAATTACTCAGATCTTGAAATAGGGGATTATGTTGTCCATGAAAATAACGGTATAGGGATTTATAAGGGTCTTACAAAAATCGAAAGAAATGAAGTTGAAAAAGACTTCATTCTAATAGAGTATAGGGGTAATGATAAGCTATATATCCCAGTCGATCAGATGAACCTTGTTAGCAAATATATAGGAAATAGGGGAGAAAAACCTAAATTATCCGCTCTTGGATCTACCCAGTGGCAGAAATCAAAGCTAAAAGCTAAAAAAGCTGTTGACGAGATAGCTGATGACTTAGTTAAATTATACGCTGAAAGAGCTAAGCAAAAAGGACATGCTTTTTCTAAGGATACAACCTGGCAAGAGGAATTTGAAAATTCATTTGCCTATGATGAAACCTATTCTCAATTAAGAAGTATAGATGAAATAAAGGCCGATATGGAAAGCGACTTACCGATGGATAGACTATTATGCGGTGATGTAGGCTATGGAAAAACTGAAGTTGCTTTAAGAGCTGCATTTAAGGCTATTATGGATGGCTATCAAGTTGCATTCTTAGTCCCAACTACAATACTTGCCAACCAACACTACCATACAATGATCGAGAGGTTTAAAGACTTTCCAGTCACATCTGCAGTCCTATCAAGATTTAATACAAAAACTAAAGATGAGGAAATATTAAAGGGTATAAAAACTGGAAAAATTGATATAGTTGTCGGTACCCATAGGCTTTTGTCAAAAGACATTAAATTTAAAAAATTAGGTCTTTTGATAATAGATGAGGAGCAGAGGTTTGGTGTCAAGCACAAGGAACAATTTAAGAAGTTTAAATCATCTATAGATGTCTTAACCTTATCAGCAACCCCAATCCCAAGAACCCTACAAATGTCTTTATCTGGAATTAGAGATTTATCGACCCTTGATGAACCTCCAGAGGAAAGACTACCAGTCAATACCTATGTTTTAGAATTTGACCCTAGTATCATAAGAGACTCAATTTTGAGAGAAATCAATAGAGATGGCCAAGTATTTTTCGTATACAATAGAGTAAATGATATAGAAAAAATTTACTTAATGCTCAAGGACTTAGTTCCTGAAGCAAGTATTGACATCATCCATGGACAAATGAGTCCAAGACAAATTGAAAATATTATGCTTGATTTCTTAGAGGGTAAAACTGATATATTGCTCTCAACTACAATAATTGAGACTGGTATGGATATAAAAAATGTAAATACCATAATAATATATGATTCTGACCTAATGGGTCTATCTCAGCTTTATCAGCTAAAGGGGAGAATAGGTAGGGGATATAGGTCATCCTACGCTTATTTTACTTATAGGCAGGGGAAAGTCTTAACAGAAATTGGTGAAAAGCGTCTCAAATCAATTAAAGACTTTTCTGATTTTGGTTCTGGTTATAAAATTGCAATGAAAGACCTAGAACTAAGAGGTGCTGGAAACCTACTAGGGGAAAGCCAATCAGGTCATGTTGAAGCGGTTGGTTATGACCTATATGTTAAATTTTTACAAGAAGCTGTAGAAAAAGCAAGTGGTAAAGAAGTAAAAATCAAAGAAATAAACCAAACTTATATAGACATAAAAATCGACGCTTACCTACCTAATTCCTATATAAGCGATCCCAGCCAAAAAATTGAAATTTATAACAGAATAGCAAATATTTCTGATAAGGAAGATTATGAACTTTTAGTTGAAGAATTAATAGATGTATATGGAGATATTCCATTAATAGTGGATAATATAATGTATGTATCTTTGATTAAATCTTTAGCATCATACAATGGTATAACAGAGATTAGGGAAGTTAATAACGAAATCAATTTGTATTTCCAATCAAGAGATTACTATAGTTTTGATGAATTGAAGTTAATTAACGAAGGATATAAGGGTAAAATGAGTCTTGATTTATCAAATAAGCCAGCCTTCAAAATTCCATCAAGCAGAAGTAAATTACTTGACACATATGAACTTTTAGATACAATTAACAAAATAAGGAGAAATTAAATGAAAAAGAAATTATTAACAATTATGTTAGCATCAACAATGGTGCTAGGAGCTTGCGGAAATCAAGCAAGTAATGAAAAGAATGCAGATCAAAAAGTAAGTAGCCAAGAAGCAGCTAAAGAATTAGGTAAAGATAACATAGCTATCGTAAATGGCGAAAAAATTAGCAAAGACGACTATAAAAAAGAAATGCAATTTTATGGAGCAATGCTAGCAAGCAGACAAAACCTTAAAAATTCAATAGTTCAGATGATGGTTCAAGATAAACTTATAGCGGACGATATGAAGAAAAATAAAATTGAAGTTGCTGATAAGGATGTAAATGACTCATTTATGAACTCTGTAAAACAATTTGGTGGTCAAGAACAATTTGATAAAATGCTCGATGACTATAATATGGACGTTGAAAAATTCAAAGAAACTGTAAAAAAAGATTTAATGTACCAAAAACATAGAGAATGGTTTAATAAAGAACACCCTGTTACAGATGATGAAATTAAGAAATATTATGAAGATAATAAGGATCAATTTGCAAAAAGAGATGCCGCTCATATCCTAGTAGCAGATGAAAACACAGCCAAAGAAATCAAAGAAAAACTAAACAATGGTGAAGATTTCGCAGCTCTTGCTAAAGAATACTCAACAGATACTGCTAATGCAGCAAATGGCGGAGAACTTGGAACTTTTTCTAAAGGTCAAATGGTAAAAGAATTTGAAGATGCTGTTTTTGCACTAAAAGAAGGTGAAATCTCTGATCCTGTAAAGACTCAATTTGGATATCACATAATAAAACTAAACAAAATTGCAGATTCTCTAGAAGATAACAAAGAAGCTATTAAGAAAACCCTTGAAGATAAAAAGTATTCCGATTACATCAAAGAGTTAAATGAAAAGGCAAATGTTGTAACAGAGACAAGCCTAGCTAAAGATAAATCTACAGAAGAAAAGCTAGATAAAGCTAACAAAGAAGATAAGAAAGATACTGAAGAAGCTACAGAAGAAAGTAATAAAGAAGACTCAAATTCAGACGAAAAAGAAGCTGAAACAAAAGAAGATGAAGCCGATAAGAAAGATAATAACTAGTTTTTTATACCTAACTTGTATATCATTTTTATTAGCTTCTTGCAACAAGGGCCCTGATACTTCAAGTGCAGTTGCCCTTGTTGATAATAAGGCTATTGATAAAGATACTTATAATAGTGAACTTGAGTTTTATTTAAATTACTATAGCAACAAATACGGTCCAAATTATCTTGAAAGTAAAGATAAAGCTGGTAAAACAAAAAAGGAATCACTTCAAGAAAAGCTTCTGGAATCAATGATCAAAGATCAGGTAATGCTAAATGATCTTGAAAAACATAAAATTGAAATAGATGATAATACCGCAAATAAAATAAGAAGTGAAATGGAGAAAAAACTTGGAGATAAGGATTCACTAAAAGCTAATATTAAAGCTTTAAATGTGAGTGATAGTGAGTTTTCTGACATTATCTTTAATGATTCAATTAGAAGGATGCATTATGATTTCTTTCTTTCAAATAGCGGTATTAAAGATTCTGAGATTCTTAAACATTACAAAGAGAATGAACAACTTCACAAAATGTATAAGTATAATATGCTTAAATTTGATGATAAAATCGAAGCTGAAAGGATAAAATCTATAATAAAATCACAGTTAGATTTTAGAAAGCTTCTTACAAACTCTATAAAATCCTACGATGTTTTTAACTCAGATTTTGTATATGAAGATGATCCCATTCTTTTAGCATCCAAAGTAAAAGAAAAAGATAAAGTAAGTGAAATATTTGAATATGACGGAAAATACAATATTTTAATGATTAACTCATATAATGAGAACGAAAATGAACTCTTGATGCAAGCAAAAGAAATTTATTTAAAAGATGCATACAGAAAATATCTAAACAAATTAATTAAATCTAGTAAAATAAAGCTTTTTATTTGATGAATGCTTGAAATTATTTAATTTGTTATGTATAATCATTCTTAGAGTTAAACAGATATCATGTTGATTTATAGGAGGAAATATGAATAAATCAGAATTATTAAATAGTATATCAGAAAAAAGTGGGCTTAAAAAAGTCGAAGCTGAAAAAGCACTTAACGCATTCTTAGAATCAGTTCAAGAAGCTTTAGTAGCAGGAGACAAAGTTCAATTAGTTGGTTTTGGTACATTCGAAGTAAGAGACAGAAAAGCTAGAGAAGGTAGAAACCCAAGAAAACCTGATGAAGTAATTCAAATCCCAGCTTCTAAAGCTCCAGTTTTCAAAGCTGGTAAAACTCTTAAAGAAGCAGTTAATTAATTAAATCTAATATTAAAAAAGCGGTCCTTGAAATAATAAGGTGACCCCATAAAGTTGGACCTATTAGCAGAGTTAGTGTTAAAGCTTACTCTGCTATTTCTTTGTCCTTTCCTACCCCTAGGGGTAGGAAATTTTTATGCTGCATTCTTCTTTCTGTATTCTA